>JAYVMK010000351.1:0-4822 GCA_043758995.1 Lichenibacterium sp.
CGCGTCATCAGGCCGCGGCCATCGGCTTCGACGACGCGTTCCTCTACGACGAAGTGCCCCGGCCTCCGCACGAGCGCAGTCTACCCACACTCCATCTTCCCCTGCCCGAAGCCGAGGCGACCTTTCAGGCCTGGGCCGAAAAAACCGACAAGGTGATCTATTGAACGCGTCGCCCGCCACACGACTCTGGATCAAGGACCCGCTGGCGATCGTCGCTCAGGGTGCTGAACGCGGCATCGTCGTCGAGGGGCGCATCATCGTCGAATGCGTGCCCGCCGGAGCCGAGCCGACAGTGCCCTGCACGATCTTCGATGCCTCGCGTCATGTCGTGCTGCCGGGCCTCGTCAACACCCATCACCATTTCTATCAAACGCTGACGCGGGCCCATCCGGCCGCCATCAACAAGTCGCTGTTTCCCTGGCTCCAGGCTCTCTATCCGCTCTGGTCGAGGCTTACGCCAGACGATCTGCGGGCGGCGGTGCGGATCGCCCTGGTCGAACTGCTGATGTCGGGGTGCACCACGGCCGCCGACCATCATTACCTCTATCCAAAGGGCTTGGAGCAGGCCGTCGACATCGAGGTCGAGGCGGCGCGCGAGGTCGGCTTGCGCATGACCGTCACCCGCGGCTCCATGAACCTGTCCGAGAAGGACGGCGGCCTGCCGCCCGACTCGGTCGTGCAGGACGAGGACACGATCCTGCGCGACAGCGAGCGCGTTCTGTCGCTGTTCCATGATCCGAAGCCGGGCGCCGACATCCAGATCGGCCTGGCGCCCTGCTCGCCTTTCACCGTGACGGAAGGACTGCTGCGTGAGACGGCGGCCCTGGCAGAGCGCTTCGACTGCCCGCTCCACACCCATCTCGCCGAGACCGCCGACGAGACGAATTTCTGCGAGGCGCGCTACGGCTGCCGCCCGATCGACCTGCTCGAGCGCAGCGGTTGGCTCGTTCCTCGGGCCTGGATGGCGCATGGGATCCACTTCGACGACGCCGAAGTGGCGAAGCTCGGGCGCCATGGCGTGGGCATCTGCCATTGCGCGGCTTCCAACATGGTGCTCGCCTCGGGCATCTGTCGCACGGTCGAGCTCGAAGCGGCGGGCGTCAAGGTGGGGTTGGGGGTCGACGGCTCGGCCTCGAATGACGCCTCCAACATGATGGAGGCGCTACGCCAAGCGCTGATGATCGGTCGCCTCCGCTATGGCGCCGATAAGGTGACTCACCACGACGTGATCCGCTGGGGAACGGAGGGTTCGGCCCGCTGCCTTGGCCGCGACGACATCGGGCGGATCGCGCCGGGCCTGCAGGCCGATCTCGCGCTGTTCACATTGGACGAGACACGGTTCGCCGGGGCTCACGATCCCGTAGCGGCCCTGATCCTCTGCAACGCCCATCGTGCCGACCGGGTGATGGTGGGCGGTCGCTGGCGCGTCGAGGATGGACAGCCCGTCGGGCTCGATCTCGCCAAGATGATCGCCGACCAGAAACAGGCCGCGCGGCGCTTCGCCTGAGACGACGACCCCATAAAGAGCGAGAGCGCTTCGATCTCGACCGAAGCGCTCTCAGTCCGTCAGGGCTTCGGAGCAGCCGGAGCGGCCGGATCCGCGGACGTGGCACCCGCGGGGGCAGCCGGGGCGGCGGCGGGAGCGGGCGGCGGGGTCATGCGGTCGATCTTGGCGGTCTCGCGCAGCTTGGCGATGTCGTCGCTCTGCGCCTTCTGGGCGACGTAGCGGGCGACCTGATCCTTGACCTGATCGAAGGGCGGGAAAGCCTTCTCGCGCTTGCCTTCGACCTTGATGACGTGCCAGCCGAACTCGCTCTTCACGGGATCGGAGATCTGGCCGGGCTCCATCTTGAAAGCGGCAGCCGCGAATTCCGGCACCATCTTGTCCTTGGTGAACCAGCCGAGGTCACCGCCCTGCGAACCGGGATCCTTGGAGACCTCGTCGGCCACCTTGGCAAAATCCTCACCCTTCTTGACCCGCGCCAGAGCGGCCTTGGCCTCCTCCTCGGTCGGCACCAGGATGTGACGCGCGTGGATTTCGGTCTCGGGCGGCTGAGCCTTGGCGGCGTCGTCATAGACCTTCTTCTCGGCCTCGGGCGTCACGGCCGCCTTGGCGATGTCGCCGAGCAACGTCTCCATCAGCACCTTGTCGTGATAGTAGGCCAGCTTCTTGGCAAACTCCGGCCCGTCGGCGAGCTTCTGCTGGGAAGCCTGCTGAGCGGCGAGCTTGAGGTCGATGAGATAGTCGAGCACGTAGGTGTCGCGCTGGGCGCCCTGAAGCTGCGCGGGAAGTGCCGGGCCGAGGTCGGTCATGGCGATCCGGACGTCGTCGTCGGTGATGTCCGTGCCGTTGACGGTCGCCAGCACCTTGGCGGAAGCAGGCACGACCGAGACGAGGCCCATCAGAGCGGCGGCGGCGAAGCTGCGCAGGGTGAAGTCGGTTTTTTTCAGCATGGATGATCCTTGATGGGGATAGGTGGGCTGGACATGACGCGCGCTACCCTCCCGCGCAACGCCTGAGACCGCGCAAAAGTCCGCGACCCGGACAAAGCGAGCCGGCTTCGATAGCGGCGGCGTCTATGCCCCGACCCCGATAGATCGGCAGGATCGAGCATCCGGCCGAGGGTTCACCCGCGGTTGACAGGCTTCGGGGCGGCTCATATCGGTCGCCAGCCTCGAAGGCTACCGGTTTCTCTCGTGCGACCCCGGGTAGGCGGCCGCCGCCGTTGCAGGCTCTGCCGCCGCGGCTTACATGCGATGCGCCGCCGCGACCGTGCTACACAGTGCGGCAGACGGCAGGTTCAGCCCCACGCCTCCCAGCGTGCGCGGCGCAGTGAAGGTTTTCGACGGATGCTCGGCTCGCTCGCAAGCAAGATTTTCGGCACGGCCAACGGGCGTCGTTTGAAGTCCTACACGCCCAAAGTCGCTGCGATCAACGCGCTCGAGCCCGAGGTTGCCCTCCTCTCCGACGCGGAGCTTGCGGCCCGCACCGTGACATTCCGCGAGCAACTCGCCGCCGGCAAAACTCTCGACGACCTGCTGGTCCCGGCTTTCGCGACAGTGCGCGAGGCCGCCAAGCGCGTGCTCGGCCAGCGCCATTTCGATGTGCAGCTGATCGGCGGCATGGTGCTGCACGAGGGCGGCATTTCCGAGATGCGCACCGGCGAGGGCAAGACGCTTGTGGCGACCCTCGCCACCTACCTGAACGCGCTGCCCAGCAAGGGCGTGCATGTCGTGACCGTCAACGACTACCTCGCCCGGCGCGACGCCGAATGGATGGGTCGCGTCTACAACTTCCTGGGCCTGTCCTACGGCGTCATCGTCCACGGCCTCGACGACGCCGAGCGCAAGCAGGCCTATGCGGCCGATATCACCTACGGGACCAACAACGAATTCGGCTTCGACTACCTGCGCGACAACATGAAATACGAGCTGGAGCAGATGTCCCAGCGCGGTCATGCCTATGCGATCGTCGACGAGGTGGATTCGATCCTCATCGACGAGGCCCGCACGCCGCTGATCATCTCCGGCCCCTCCGAGGACAAGTCGGACCTCTATAATTCCATCGACAAATTCATTCCCCGTCTGGTGCCCGAAGATTTCGAGGTCGACGAGAAGCAGCGGACCGCCAACCTCACCGAGGCCGGCAACGAGCATATCGAGGCGATGTTGGGCGAGGCGGGGCTTCTCACCGAGGGATCGCTCTACGAAGCCCAGAACGCCACGCTGGTTCATCACGTTCAGCAGGCGTTGAAGGCTCATAAGCTCTTTACGCTCGACAAGGACTACATCGTCCGCAACGACGAACTCGTCATCATCGACGAGTTCTCCGGCCGCATGATGCCGGGCCGCCGCTATTCCGAAGGCCTGCACCAGGCGCTCGAGGCGAAGGAGGGCGTGCAGGTCCAGCCCGAGAACGTGACGCTGGCCTCGATCACGTTCCAGAACTACTTCCGGCTCTACAAGAAGCTCGCCGGCATGACGGGTACGGCCTCGACCGAGGCAGACGAATTCGCCGAGATCTACAAGCTCGAAGTGGTCGAGGTCCCGACCAATCGCCCCGTGTCGCGCACCGACGAGCACGACGAAGTCTACCGCTCCGGCCCCGAAAAGCTGAAGGCGATCGTCAAGGAGATCGAGGCCGCCAACGCCACGATGCAGCCGATGCTGGTCGGAACGACATCGATCGAGAAATCCGAACAGCTTGGCGAGATGCTGGCTCAGGCCGGCTTCAAGCGGATCGACTTCTCCGATCCGGCGGCGGCGTTGAAGGGTCTCTACGCAGCGGCGCGCTCGGACGAGAACAAGCCCTCGAAGCTCTTTGCCATCCTCAACGCCCGCTTCCACGAGCAGGAGGCCTATATCGTGGCCGAGGCCGGCGTGCCCGGCGCGATCACCATCGCGACCAACATGGCGGGCCGCGGCACCGACATCAAACTCGGCGGCTCGGAGGAGATGCGGATCGCCACGGAATGCGCCGGTTTGGAACCCGGCCCGGAGCGCGACGCCAAGGAAGCCGAGATCCGCACGGAGGTGGCGCGCTTCAAGGACAAGGCCATCGCGGCCGGCGGCCTCTATATCCTCGGCACCGAACGGCACGAGAGCCGCCGCATCGACAACCAGCTGCGCGGTCGCGCCGGCCGTCAGGGTGACAAGGGCCGGTCCAAGTTCTTCCTGTCGCTGCAGGACGACCTCATGCGGATCTTCGGCTCCGACCGCATGGACATGGTGCTGAAGCGCCTCGGCCTGCAGGAGGACGAGGCCATCGTCCATCCCTGGATCAACAAGGCACTGGAAAAGGCGCAGAAAAAGGTCGAGGCGC
>JAYVMK010000352.1:0-1892 GCA_043758995.1 Lichenibacterium sp.
GCCCTTAAGCTCCCTTGTCGAGCTGCCGGGATATCGCGTTGACCAGCTCGGCGACAAAGCCTTCCGACCTCGCGCCGTAGGCCAGGATCTGGGTCTGGAACATGTTGTAGAAAACCACCGCCGGAATGGCTGTGAACAGGCCGATGCCGGTAGCCAGAAGCGCCTGGGCGATGCCGGGCGCGACGACCGCGAGATTGGTGGTGTTGGTGTTGGCGATGCCGATGAAGGAATTCATGATCCCGTAAACGGTGCCGAAAAGACCGACGAACGGCGCGTTGGAACCGACCGAGGCCAGAAACTGCATGCCGCCGGAAAGGCGCCGGGCGAGGGAAGACTGCACCGCGCCGATAGCCGTCTGCGCGCGCATGATCGTCGAGTCGCGGTGCTCTCCGTTGACGTGCAGGCCGGCCTGGCGGGACAGCTCGACCTCCGACGCGGCGGCCGCAGCCATGTCGGCCATCGGATTGCCGGCGAACTCTTCGGACTCGGCGATCTTGCCCATGTCGTTGATCGAGCGGGCTCCACGGAAGCTTTCAAGGAACCGATCAGACGTGGTCTTCAATGAGCGGAACTCGAACAGTCTGATGACCAGCAGAGTCCAGGAGAGCACCGAGCAGATCAAAAGGCCGATCATCACCACCTTCACCACCAGGTCGGCCTGAAGGAACATCCGGATCGGGGTCAGTTTGCCGTTGTCGGCGCCTCCCACCTTCAACCCCTCGGCGTTGATCGCCGGCGCGGGAGCAGCGGCAGCGGGAGGGGCGGCGGCTGTCGTCGCCGCAGCGGGAGCTCCGGCAGCCGGGGCCGTCGCGGCGGCGGGGGTGGTGGTCTGAGCGTGGACCGGGACACTCGCGAAGAGCGCCAGGGCGCCGACCGCAGCGAGAAGGGGAGAGGTTCGTCTGGATTGCAGCATCTGTCGCCGGTTCCTGCTTGATCGAGCCAAGGGCGCCTTTGGGAGAGGCAAAGCAGCCCCGCCAAAAACCTTACCGCTTTGTTAGACTTGCGGCGGGGGTCCTTTGGCAACCCCTTTTTGTATCGTCAAGAGGGCCTCATGCGAACTTATCGCGGCGCGCCCTGGGCAGTCCCGCGGTATTATTGCATTGCAGCACGTCATTTGCTCGATATGCGGCGCTTTTGGTCCGACCTGCGCTGCGTTTTCTTCGCGATGCACCATCGCGTTAATCATTCGCAAACGGGGCGCGCGGCAATGGTGCAGCTTGATGGTCCATACATTCCGGGCGCGTTCGCCGGCTGTTCAGGTGCATCGCCGGAAGGGTAGCCTGTGGTGCCTGGGGGTGGAATCGAACCACCGACACGCGGATTTTCAGTCCTTGGCAATGCCCAAATATGGCTCCGCATGCGTCCCATAATCCGAGAGCCAATTTACACGTAATCCTTGCCCGCATTGACATTTCCCCTGCCTCACTCCACTTGTTGAGCGTCGGGGACACAGAGCCTATGTCCCATGATGTGTGTCCCCAGCCGTTCCGGGGCCTGGAGGTTCAATGCGTGAATCAAATCGGCTCGGCACCGTGGGTTCACGGCTGCGGCTTGGCGCGCTGCCTCCCCGGCCGCGAGCATGCCGGCATAGGCGGTGTTGTAGCCTTGGAGGGCGGTGGCGAGCACGTGCGCGGCCTTCGACTGCGCAGCGTACGCGGTGCGCACCTGGGCATCTTGTCGAGCCTCAGCGGCGGCCCTAGCCTTCGATGCGGTGTCAGCGTCCGCCGCCTCGCACTCTCGCAGGACGGCCTCCAGGCGCTTCACTGCGGCCGTGGCCTGGACGAATGTGCGGTCGGCCTGGGCTTCGACAGTGGCCGGCTCGCCCGCTTCGACGCTGGCGGCGGCTCGGGCCCATGCGTGCTCGGCATCGGCTGCGGCCTGGCGGGCATCAG
>JAYVMK010000353.1:0-4972 GCA_043758995.1 Lichenibacterium sp.
AAGAAGGGCGCCAACGTCCTGCTGCTCGACGAGCCGACCAACGACCTCGACGTCGACACGCTGCGGGTGCTGGAAGACGCGCTGCTCGCCTTCGCGGGCTGCGCCGTCATCATCAGCCATGACCGCTTCTTCCTCGACCGCATCGCCACCCACATGCTGGCTTTCGAGGGCGACAGCCACGTCGAATGGTTCGAAGGCAATTTCGCCGATTACGAAGAGGACAAGAAGCGTCGCCTCGGCGTCGACAAGCTCGTCCCCCATCGCATGAAGTACAAGAAGTTCTCCCGCTGAGTAGGTCCTCCCCCGTTTCATGGGGGGGACTGTTCACCACCGCGCGGTGTGCTGTTACTCCCTCGCTTGCGGGAGAGGGGGGGCCACGCGAAGCGTGGTGGAGAGGACGCGATGCGGGCTCCGAAGGCGACGGTCAAGAAAGCGCGCGCACTGCGCTGCGAGCCGACCTTTGCCGAAATTCTGCTCTGGCAGTTGCTGCGCGGCGACCGCCAGCCAGCCTGCGCTTCCGGCGCCGGTATCGGGTCGGACCTTACGTCCTCGACTTTTTCTGTACGGTTCTGGGGCTCGCCGTCGAGGTCGATAGTGCGGCCCACGACCATCCCGACCGCGTAGCGCGACGCGCGGCGCGACCTCTGGCTCGCCGGGCAGGGGATCGGCGTGCTGCGCTTTCCCGCCCGGGACCTGCTGACCGAAGAGGGCCGGCAATCCGTGCCGGCGACGATCGCGGCACGCGCGGAGGCTTCCGATGCCCCCTCCACCCTGCTGCGCAGGTCTCCCTCCTCCGTATCGCGGAGGAGGAATAGTCCTGTAAGCTTGGACTCGGCCTCTGCCGCCCCATAAACAAAGGGCAGGCCGAAAGACTCGGCCATCGAGGGAGAAACACCATGCGTTCGACGATGATGATGGCCGGACTGGCCGCCGCTGCCCTGTTCTCCGCCGCGCCGGCCTCGGCCGAGACGGTCGAGTACAAGGCGATGATCATGCCTTCCAGCGAGGTCCCGCCGGTCACGAACAGCAAGGCGACGGGCGATCTCTCCGCCACCTACGACACCGCTACCAAGGTGTTGACCTACACCGCCACCTATTCGGGCCTGACCGGGCCGGCCACGATGGCGCATTTCCACGGTCCCGCGCCGGTCGGCAAGAGCGCCGGCGTGATGGTGCCGATCACCGGCGACCTTGCGAGCCCGATCAAGGGCACGGCGACCCTCACCGACGCGCAGGCCAAGGCCCTGACGGACGGCGACATGTATTTCAACATTCATACCGCCGACAACAAGGCCGGCGAGATGCGCGGTCAGGTCGTGAAGTAAGACGCCGGGTCCGCGGCGGGTCGCCTGCGGATCAGAATCGACCGGCTTCCGTCGAGCCTCGGCGGAGCCGGACTGTTGAACTCGTCGTGCTTCCTTTCGCGGCGAGATTCATGACCGGCCCGCAGCCCAATATCCTCATCGTCATGGTCGACCAGCTGGCGCCGCGGTTCCTACCGATCCATGGCCACCCCCTGGTCAAGGCCCCGAACCTCGAACGGCTCGCGGCTCGCGGCACGGTGTTCGAGAGCGCCTATTGCAACAGCCCGCTCTGCTCGCCGTCCCGCACCGCCTTCATGACGGGGGCGCTGCCGTCGCGCACCGGCGGCTACGACAATGCCGCCGAGTTCCGCGCCGATATCCCGACCTTCGCGCATTACCTGCGCCGCCTCGGCTATCGCACCATCCTGTCGGGCAAGATGCATTTCTGCGGGCCCGACCAGCTGCATGGCTTCGAGGAGCGGCTGACCACCGACATCTACCCCGCCGATTACGGCTGGACGCCGGATTGGGAGCGGCCCGACGAGCGGCCGAGCTGGTACCACAACATGTCGTCGGTGACGGAGGCGGGCCTCTGCATCCGCACCAACCAGATGGATTTCGACGAGGAGGTCGCCTTCGCGGCCGAGCGGGCGATCTACGACCATGTCCGCGCCAAGGACCGCCGGCCTTTCCTCATGGTGGCGTCTCTGACCCACCCGCACGACCCCTTCGCCATCACGCGACCCTATTGGGACCTCTACCGTCACGAGGAGGTCGCCCTGCCAGCGGTGCGTCTCGGCGACGTGCCGCAGGATCCGCATAGCGCGAGGATCCGCCATGTCTGCGCCATGGATGCGGAAACGGTCACGGACGAGCAGATCCGGAACGCCCGCCACGCCTATTTCGGGGCGATTTCCTTCTGCGATGCGCAACTCGGGCGCCTGCTCGATGCGCTGGACGCGACCGGCCTCGACGATACGGTGGTGATGTTCCTCGGCGATCACGGCGAGATGCTGGGCGAGCGCGGGCTCTGGTACAAGATGAGCTTCTTCGAGGGAGCGTGTCGGGTGCCGCTGGTGATTTCGGCACCGGGCCGCTTTGCGCCGGGGCGTGTCGCCGCTTCCGTGTCGTTGGTCGACGTCCTGCCGACGCTGGTCGAGATCGCGGGCGGCGAGGTCGCGCATCTGGCGAGCGCCATCGACGGGCGAAGCCTCGTGCCGCATCTCGCGGGGCAGGGCGGGCACGACGAGGTCGTGGGCGAATATTTCGCCGAAGGTGCCGCGGCGCCGCTCGTCATGCTGCGGCGCGGGCCATGGAAGTTCGTCCATTCGCCGGCCGACCCCGACCAACTCTACGATCTCGTCACCGATCCCGAGGAGCTGCACAACCTCGCCGGAGGCCCCGAATTCGCCGCGCGCTTGGCGGAGTTTCGCGCCGAGGTAGCGCGGCGCTGGGACCTCGACGCTCTCGACCGTGACGTACGCGAAAGCCAGCGCCGGCGGCGCCTCGTCGATGCCGCACTGATGACCGGCGTCACGAAAGCTTGGGACTACCAGCCGTTCCGCGACGCCACGAAGCAATATATGCGCAACACCCTGGATCTCGACGACCTCGAAGCCATGGCGCGTTTCCCCCGCGTCACGCGGGCCGGAGAGCCGGAACCGTAGACGGTCCGGGTCCACAACTCCGTCTGACGCTCATTCCTGCGGATGCGGGATCCAGCGCAAGATGTCCGGCCGAAGGCCGACGGTGATCTGCCCGCCCCTATCCAGGAGAAACGCGGACCGGCTTTGACGGCCTTCGGCCTTGTTGGGCGCCGGGTCCCCGCCTTCGCGGGGATTCGGCGGGGGGCGAGTGCATCACCCGGGCTGCGAAGAGAAGGTCAGGCCTTGCCGGACTTGCACTTGCGCATGAAGGCCGAGCGGGGCTTGCCGTGGACGTTGGCGGCATCGGCCTTCTTGGAGCATTCCAGCGACTGGGCGGTGCGGGGCTTCTGACCCTTCTTGGCAACGGGCGCTGCGGGCGTGGCGGCGGCGGCCGGAGCGACCGCGGGAGCGGCCGTCTGGGCGAAGGAGGCGCCCGCCGACAGGGTGAGAGCCAGGGCGGCGATGAGCGTGAGTCTGCTGGTCATGGCTTGTCCATCCGTGGTGAGGTCGAGGCAGCGCCAAACCTGAGTCGCCGGGCGATGTCTCAGCAAAGCCTAAGGTCGAGCCTGTCTCCGGCAAAGCACGCTCTATCGCCGATGCGGCGGGGTGCCGATTTTTCGGGCGGCTGTGACGCGTTTGTCACAGGCTGCGGCCCCATCCTGCATCACGGTGCAGTGCGAACCAAGAGGCGGACGATGAAATCGAGGTTGGGTATCTGCCTGCTGATTGCCCTCTCGACCGCGCCGGCACTCGCGCGCTCTCTGCCGAAGAGCGAGCCCGCACCCGTGGCCCGGTCCTGTCCCGAGATGGGCGAGGGTTTCGTCCGCTTGGCCGGCTCCGACACCTGCGTGAAGCTTGGCGGCAGTGTCCGGGTCGAGGGGATGAAGCAGAGCGGTGGCGGTTCGGGCTCGAGCGAGCGCTGACAGCCGGGCGACAGGCTGTTAAGCGTCCTGGTTCTAAGTGCCGTGCTCGTCACAGGACAACTCAATGATCCACCGTCACGCCTGCCGCGTCCTGGCGCTGCTTCTCATCGCCTCGGCCTTGGCCGGCTGCGATAAATGCGCCGACAACTTCATCGCCAATCCTTTCGCCACCAAGCCCCCCGGCACCTGCCCCTCCGGTGCCATCCCGACGGCGAAATAACTCATTCACCGGGCGACCCATGGAGCCCCCGCCAATGAGGCCCGGCATGCGCGCGGTTGACGAAAAGCCCGGCGTCGGCACAGTGCCGCCGACACGCCGGTACGCCGGCTCAGCTTCGAGAACACGCCATGGGTCTCACCGTCGCGGTCCAGATGGATCCCATCGACCGCATCAATATCGCGGGCGACTCCACCTTCGCGCTGCTGCTCGCCGCCCAGGCACGCGGCCACAACCTGCGCTACTACACGCCCGAAACGCTGTCGCAAAAGGCGGGCAGCGTCTTCGCGCCGATGCGGCCCCTGACCGTTCGGGACGAGGTGGGCAACCATTTCACGCTCGGCGAGCCAAAACATACCGACCTCGGCGAAGTCAACGTGGTGCTGCTCCGCCAGGATCCGCCCTTCGACCTCGCCTACATCACCTCGACGCATCTCCTCGAACGCGTCCACCCCAAGACCTTCGTGGTCAACGATCCCGCGGGCGTCCGCAACGCGCCTGAAAAGCTCTTCGTGCTCGACTTCCCCGAGTTGATGCCGCCGACCCTGATCTCGCGCGACCGCTCTGCCATCGAGGCCTTCCGTGCCGAGCACGGCGACATCGTGATGAAGCCGCTCTACGGCAACGGTGGTGCGGCCGTGTTCAAGGTGTCGCAACGCGATCCGAATTTCGGCTCGCTCTTCGACCTCTTCACGGCGACGTTCCGCGAGCCCTGGGTGGCGCAACGCTTCCTGCCCAAGGTGACGGAGGGTGACAAGCGCATCATCCTGGTCGACGGCGTCCCGATGGGAGCGGTCAACCGCGTTCCGGCGGCCGACGACATCCGCTCCAACATGGTGCGGGGCGGGGCGGCGGGCGCCACCGATCTCTCGACGCGCGAAC
>JAYVMK010000354.1:0-8555 GCA_043758995.1 Lichenibacterium sp.
TTTCCGAGGCGACGCACCAGCCGTAGGCCAGGACGGAGGACCAGAACAGACCGGTGCCCGTCGCGTAGCGGCTCGAAAGCGCCTGCTCCATCCCGTAACCGAGCCGGCCCACCGCGGTCATCAGGGCGCTCGCCAGACAGAAGAGCATGATGCCGACCAGCGCGAATGGCATCGCGTCGCGTTTGCCGCGCCGCATGGCCGTCACGACCACGAGGCCGGCAATGGCGAAGGCCCCGTAGCCCAGCCACCGGGCCGCCAGCATGGAACGACCTTGAAGGTTTCCGAGGTCGATCGCCGTGAAGGCGATCAATCGCGCGGGCTGGCCGAGCCGGCCGAGGGAATCACCGATGGTGAAGCCGGGTTGTAGGTCGAGACCGGTCCGATAGGCGGCAGCGCAGGCCAGGGTGACGGCGGCCGTAAGCAGGATGATCCGCCATTCCGCTCGCCACAGAATCGCCAGCGCGACCATGACCGGGCCGACCAGCATCCCACTCGCCATGGTGAACGTGGCCGCCAGAGCTCCGGCGTAGCCCGCGACCAGCAGGAGCGTACCGCGTCCGCCTCGGTTCCGGCTGACGAGGCCACCGACGAACAGCAGGATGCCGAGGGAGGCCAAGGCATAGACGCCGACGAACTGCACCTGAAAACCCCAGATGAAGTTGTGCCACTGGCGCAGGGAGAAGGTCAGCCCCACGACGGCCGACGCTACGAGCAGGCCGCCGAGACGGGAGGCGGGCTTCGACCAGAGCCATCCGACGAGGAGCGCGGCCTGCAGGCCTTGCGTGGCGAAGATGACCAGGAGGTCGAGCGTGCCTCGTCCGCCGAAGAACCGGTAATCCGAGAACAGGATCAGTCTGGGAATGGCGATCCGGTGCTCGTAGTTCGGCGCCAGGAAGGCCTGCAGGGTACTCGTCCGTCCTTCGATCCAGTCTCGATAGACGGCGATGTTGTCCCACTCATCGATGACGGGGTAGGGGGAACGCAGTCGGACCACGGTGCGAGCCGTGTCGACCACGATCGCGGCTGCCAGCAGCAGCACCAGACCGACGCCGGCCAGAAGGATCAAACGGCGGGGCGTCCAAGCTGGCGCCTGCTCGAGGGCTGGGGACGAATCCAATACGACAGAGGCCTTCATCGGTCCTCCTTAGAGCCTGTCAGTCCGCTGTCGAGGCGAAGCTTCGACCGAAGCCCGTGAACGGGCTCGCTCTTTCCTCGTGCTCGCCGCTTGTTCACCCATCGCCGAGCGTCGTGACGTCCCGCGAAGCGGCGCGGAGGTCGGGGACTTCCGGTCAGGTGCTCTCTGATCGATCCGGCTTCTGATGGTTCACGAAGCCGGGGGGACTCGCCGCATCCGTGTCGATGACCGTCAGCCGGTCGAGGTCGTCCAGCCACGCCGCCTTCTGGTCGTTGAAGAAGCTGAAGGCGGGTTTGACGGAGCCGGGGTCGTCGAGGCTGTTCAGCGTCAAGCTGATGTTCGAGCCTTGCACGTTTCGATAGGTCAGGGGTGTCCCGCAGTCCCGGCAGAAGCCGCGCTGCACCTCGCCCGAGCTGAAGAAGGTCGCCGGCGGCGTCGACCAGACGACATGGTCGGCCCGGAAGCGCACGAAGGCCATGAAGGGCGCGCCCGACGCCTTCTGGCACATGCGGCAGTAGCAGATGCTGGCGCGGTCGAGAGGGCCTTCGGCCTCATAACGCACGCCCCCGCACTGGCAGCCGCCGGTGTAGATCGATCGGTTCATGGAGTGGTCCGCTCTCGTCGCATGGGCCGGTGCTGGATCAGCCTCGCCTACCGCAGATCATGCCCGTCGACGAGACCTGTTGCACGGCGATGAGCTTGCGATCGGGGCTCGTCGAGGTGCCACTGCGGGACGCGTCGTTCGGCGCGTCGCCTGGAGCGAGGAGCGCCATCCTGTTCACCTGGTCCAAGTCCTGCTCCTTACCTGGGGGCTTCCGCGACGTGTCTCGTCGCTTCAACGCGGAAGCGCGTGTGGATGTTACCGAGGTCGATCCATAGGCGCCGCTCGCCCCGTGAGTCGAATGCTCGACTTGGCGCTTGACCCAGGCCACGCCTTGGAACAAAACAGGAACATAGAAGCCGAGGACGTTCCGACATGGCACATGGTCTTTCTGCCACTCCCGACAGGATCCCGCATGCGGGCGATGTCCTGGCCGCCGTGGCCCAAGCGCGGCGAGCCATCCGCGATGCGCAGACGGAGGTCGTGCCCTTCGGTTCCGGGTATCAGGCCTGCGTCGAGGCCGAGACGGCACTCGAGTCGCTCACCCACTATATGTCTCGGTCAGGCGACAAGCTCGCTGCAGGTGCCTTCGGCCGCTGTGCCGCTCAGGCGTCGTCTTGTGCACGGGCGGCGGGCGAGATCGTCATGGCGAAATCGTAGCGGAACAGGAGCGCGCCGTGCTCGTCCGTGACGTCGAGCCGCCAGTCGTACTGGCCCGGCGGATCCCCTCGCGGCGTGCGGCCGCGAGATCGGGGAGGTCGATGGCCTGCGACTCGATGATGCTGCGTCCGTCGAAGATCTGAAATCGATTCTGCGACACGCGCAATCCCCCGCTCATGGAGAGAGCAACTCCGCCTCGGACATTCGACCTCACGGTGCTGAATGCCTGGCGCGCGGTTTCAAACGGCGAAGACGGGCGAGACATCGCGCCGGTTCTGGTCAGACAATGTTGATGATCGCACAGCGAAGGCGGAACTTTACCGCTATTCGTTATCAATTCGTCAGATGACCCGCGCCACAATGGGGCAAATACAAGGCAGGCCAAGGAGGGCGCATGGTGGTTCAGATGGAGACGAGACCTGCCACTTATCGACTGTTCTGGACCGACAAGGCCGGACGGATCGCGACCGTGCCGGACGTCGTCGAAGCCCAGGACGACGCCGAGGCCGTCCGCGAGGCCGAACGCCTGGCTCGGGGCCGTGCCGTCGAAGTCTGGGAGAGATCACGGTGTGTTGCCACGCTCAACGGTGCGGTCCGGGCCTGACCTCCAATGTCGAATGCTGGAAGGAGCGGCAGGACCAAGCATTTCCTCTTCGCGGGAGAATGAGCGGGGAAGCTGCAATGGTCCTGCCCGCCGACCGGCTTGGATCAGCCCTACCTGTCGAGAGCGCGCAGCTTCGGCCGTTCGCGATACATCTCCGACCGCGGTGGAACCCAGCCATCGTCGGCGCCGGTGAAGAAGGAGGTGAGGCAGCCGCCTCGCGGGAAATAGGGCGTCGGCTTGCAGCTGTTCTTGTTGTGGCCCCAGGCGCCGGCCTGCGAGTTGCTCGCGGTCGCGGCGCTCGACGGCGTCGCGAGAGCGAGGGGCGTGGTCAAAGCCGCCACGAGAGCCAGGAACTTGAACGCGCGCATAGAACTCACCTGTCGATTGCTTGTCTGACAGCAAGAACGCGCAAGGGCCGGGTCCGTTGCGGCCCGGATGGCAGCAGTGGGTCGTAAGGTTGATTTGACGCTGCCCCGGTGGCCCGGCTATTCGCCCTCCTGTCGGAGTCTCGGCGGGACCGCATGAAGAAGATCATCACGATCGGGGAGATTGTCGTCGAAGTCATGGCGACGGAGCGCGGCCGCGGCTTCCTGGAACCGCTGGCGCTGATCGGGCCGTTCCCCTCGGGCGCACCGGCGATCTTCATCGACCAGGCCGGCAAGCTCGGCCAGCCCTGCGGCATGATCGGCCGCGTCGGCGACGATGATTTCGGCCGCATCAACACGCGCCGCCTCGCGGCCGACGGCGTCGACATCTCGGCCATCGCGATCGATCCGGAAGCCGCCACCGGCAGCGCCTTCGTGCGCTACCGCGTCGACGGCGACCGGGATTTCGTCTTCAACATCAAGCATAGCGCGAACGGCCGACTGACCTTGGACGAAGCCGGGCGTGCCCTCATCGCCGGGGCCGACCATCTCCACGTCATGGGGTCGTCGCTGTTCTCTCCGGCGGTCGTGGACGCCACCGGCGCCGCAGTTGCGGCCATCAAGGCCAAAGGCGGCACCGTCTCCTTCGATCCCAATATCCGCCGCGAACTGCTGGCGCTCCCCGGCATGCGGGACGCCCTGGCGGGACTGCTGGCGCGCTGCGACCTGTTCCTCCCGAGCGGGTCCGAGCTCCAGCTCTTTGCCGAGGCACAGGACGACGCCGGCGCGATCGCCGAGATCCTCGGACGCGGCGTGAAGGCCGTGGTGGTGAAGCGCGGCGCCGAGGGTGCCGACTATCACGATGCCGCCGGCAGCCTGAGCCAGCCGGCCTTCGCCGTCGAAGAAGTCGACCCGACCGGCGCCGGCGATTGTTTCGGTGCCGCCTTCGTGACCTTCTGGCTGCGCGGCTTGCCGCCCGCAGAGGCCCTGCGTTACGCGGCAGCCGCCGGGGCGCGCGCCGTGACGCAGCGCGGCCCCATGGAGGGCGCTTCGACGCTCGATGAGCTCGATGCCTTCCTGGCGCGATCGGAGACTACATGAGCGCGTTTCGCATCGCCGATATCGCGCGGCTGCGCCATGCCGGGCAGCGTGTCGGCATCACGTCGGTCTGTACCGCCCATCCGCTGGCCATCGAGGCAGCCCTGCTGCAGGCCATTGCAGATCGCGCGCCCGTCCTCATCGAGGCGACCTGCAACCAGGTGAACCAGGACGGCGGCTATACCGGCATGACGCCGTCGGACTTCCGCGCCTTCGTGCTCGGCATCGCCGAACGGGTCGGCTTCGATCCGGCGCGTCTTATCCTCGGGGGCGACCATCTGGGCCCCAATCCCTGGCGGGCGTTGCCGGCCGAAGCCGCCATGGCCAAGGCCGAGGCCATGATCGCCGCCTATGCACGGGCCGGTTTCTCGAAGCTTCATCTCGATACGTCGATGGGCTGTGCCGGCGAGCCCGCCGCCCTGGCCGACGATGTCACGGCGTCGCGCGCCGCCCGTCTCGCCGGGGCCGCCGAGGCTGCCGTCCAAGCGGCCGGCCTGCCGAAACCCGTCTATGTCGTCGGCACCGAAGTACCGGTGCCGGGCGGCGCCACCCATGCGCTCGACCACCTCGAAGTCACCCGTCCCGAGGCGGCGCTCTCTACTGTCGAGGTGCATCGGGCGGCCTTTGCGGCGGCGGGGTTGGAGGAGGCTTTCGGGCGGGCCATCGGCATCGTGGTGCAGCCCGGCGTCGAGTTCGGCCATGCCGATGTCATTCCCTACGATCCGGCTGCGGCGCGCGACCTCGCCGCCGCGCTGGAGCGCATGCCGCAATTCGTGTTCGAGGCCCATTCGACCGATTACCAGTCGGCGGCGGCGTTGCGCGCCCTGGTCGACGACGGCTTTGCCATCCTCAAGGTGGGGCCGGGACTGACCTTCGCCCTGCGCGAAGCGCTCTACGGGCTCGATCCCATCGCGGCGCTGCTGGATCCGGACCACCAGGGCTCGACGCTGCAGGCTGCCATGGAGCGGCTGATGCTGGCGGAGCCGGAGAACTGGCGCCGCTATTACGACGGTACCGGTGCGGCGCTGAGGGTGCAGCGGCATTTCTCCTACAGCGACCGGATCCGTTACTACTGGCCCCATGCCGAGGCGCGTGCCGCCCTCGATGCGCTGCTGGCGCGGTTCGGCGATCGGCCCATCCCGGAAACCCTGATCAGCCAGTATCTGCCGCGGCTCTGGGACAAGGTGCGGGACGGCGAGGTTCGCCCGATCGCGCGGGACCTGCTGGTCGCCGCGATCCGCACCGCTCTCGGGCCCTATAGCGCTGCCTGCGCGGCGGCCTGAACCGAAACACACAGGGTCGGCGCAGAGCCGGCCTGCACAGGAGAGGAATTCCCATGCAGCTCGAGGGCAAGGTCGCCATCGTCACGGGTGCGGCACGCGGCATCGGCCGCGCCATCGCGGAGCGCTATCACGCCGAGGGAGCCAAGGTCGTCATCGCCGACCTCAACCATGCGGGCGCGCAACAGGTCGCGCAGTCGCTCGGTCACCGTGCGCTCGGGCTCCAACTCGACGTGACGCATCAGGACTCGATCGACGCCCTGGTGGCGCGCGTCGTCGCCGAATATGGCGGCATCGACATCCTGGTGAACAACGCCGGCCTCTTTGACCTCGCCCCCATCGTCGAGATCACCCGCGAGAGCTATCGCCGCGTCTACGCGGTCAATGTCGAGGGCCTGCTCTTCACGCTGCAGGCCGTCGCCAAGCAGATGATCGTCCAGGGGCGCGGCGGCAAGATCGTCAACTTCGCGTCGCAGGCGGGCCGCCGCGGCGAGCCGCTGGTGGCGATCTATTGTTCGTCGAAGGCCGCCGTCATCAGCCTGACGCAGAGCGCCGGGCTCGACCTGATCAAGCACGGCATCAACGTCAACGCGATCGCGCCCGGCGTCGTCGACAACGAGCATTGGGACCACGTCGACGCGATGTTCGCCAAATACGAGAACCTGCAGCCCGGCGAGAAGAAGCGCGTCGTCGGCGCCTCGGTCCCCTTCGGTCGGATGGCCCGCCCCGACGAGATCGGCGGCCTCGCCACCTTCCTGGCCAGCAAGGACGCGGACTACATCGTCGCCCAATGCTACAATATCGACGGCGGCAACTGGATGAGCTGAAGGCTCTCGCTGACCATGTCCACCGTCATGGCCGAGACTTGTTCCGGCCCTGACGGGCGCCAGACTAGCGGAGCGCCAAGCGCTGCCACTGACCTCCGTTACTCGCGCTCGACCTTGTAGCGCAGCCACATCACGCCGCCCTCGCGCGGCTGTGAGGAGACGAGGCCGAGGCGGAGTGCTTTGGCGGACGTATCGTCGGGCGCGCCGTCATAGTCGAACAGAGCGGCACCGCCGATGAGGCCGTCGACCGCAGGGGCGAGGAGGAGCGAGAGTTCGTCGACCAGTCCGGCCTTGAGCAGCGACCCGTTGATGCGGCCGCCGCCTTCGACGAGCAGGCGCTTGATGCCGAATTCGCGATGGAGGGTTTCGAGCACGCGGCCGAAATCGATGGCCTCCGCACCGCCGAACACATAGGAGACGCCGTCGCGCCTGAGCCCGGCGAGATGTGCATCCGAGACGCTGTCCGACAGCACCACCACGAGATGATCGGAGTCGATGGAGTCACGATCCCAGGCGAGCTTGCCCGAGGCGTCGAGGGCTACCGCGTAGCTCGCGCAATCGCGCCGGGCGATATGATCGGTGCGAGGCAGGGTCTCGGCGGTGGCCGGGTAGGGCGCCTCGCCCTTGGCGTAGCCGCTCATCGTCACCCGACCGCACATCCAGGCGTCGCCCTCCAGCAGGTCGTGCACTTTCTCGTATTCGCCGCGACCCTCGAAGGGGCTCCAGCGGCTCGTCTTGATGCGGCCGTCGACCGACGTGATCATGTGGATGGTGACGTGGGGCTTCATGTTGGGCGTCTCACTCCTGCACTGTGCTGAAGCTCACAGCGGCTTGCGAAACTTCAGCACGAAATCGTCGGGCTCGCCGATCGCGGCATATTTCTCGCGATCCTGATTGCCGAGCGCGAAAGTCGGACCCAGTGTCGTGACGCCATGCGGCCAGTCGGCAATGTCTTTCGGGTTGGCCCCGATCTCCGACGAGGCGACGAAGTCGAAGCCGGCGAGCTGCGCCAGCCCTTTGGCATAGTCCTCGCGCACATAGCCGTCTGCCGCGTGCACGTCCTGCTCGCCGGCGCGATTGCCGCGGTGATCCACGAGCGCCAGAATGCCGCCGGGCTTCAGCGCCTTGTAGCAATCGACCAGTGCCGCCTCGGCGAAGCCCTGCTTCATCCAGAGGTGAAGGTCGTGGAAGCTCAGGATCATGTCGACCGAACTCGCTGGCGCGATCGTCTCGGCAGCGGGACCGAGTGCCGTCAGTTGCACGCCGGCGAAGAGGTCGGGATCCTCGGCAAGGCGGCGCTTGAAATAGGCGGTGCGCTTGCTCGCCGCGTCGGCCTCGGCCGAGCCCGCCGTTGGCGCTTCGAGGGCCGCGACATAGGTGCCACCGCCGCCGCGCAGGTAGGGCGCCAGGATCTCGGTCCAGTAACCGCCGACGGGCCAGATCTCGACGACCGTCATGTCGGTTCGGAGACCGAAAAAGGTGAGTTCGTCGACGGGATGGCGGGCGGCGTCGCGCGCCAGGAAGCGCGGATTACGGTCCCGCCCGTCGACGGCAGCCTGAAGAGCGGGATCGGGCGGTGTCGGTGTTTCTTGGGCGCGGGCGAGCCCGGGCACGAGCAAGGCGGTGGCGAGCGCAAGGGCCGCGGCGCGGCGAGACTGAAGCATCGAGATATCAGACCCGGGCAAACCGGTCGGCATTGAGACGCCAGACCGTAGCGTTCAGCACCGAGGCGATCGAGACCCACAGCAGGTAGGGCGCCAGGAGCCAGGCCGCGACCGCGCTGATCGGAGCGAAAGCGACGATGGTCGCCGCAATCGACAGCCACAGGGCGATGACCTCGATACAGGCGAGGTCCGGGCGACGCAGGCCGAAGAAGATCGCCGACCGCATCCGCGGTTTGGTGTGGTGACGTTGATCTTCAGGTTCGATAGCGAACGCCAAAAGTTGTCGAGCGCGGTGCATCCGTTCTGATCGCACTGGTTGTA
>JAYVMK010000355.1:0-10010 GCA_043758995.1 Lichenibacterium sp.
AGAGAGAGCCGTGTTTCGCAGGGGAGACGGGTGGCGCGCGTCAAAGTCACGAAGGCCTGATTGAGGAGCGCGACGGCGGCCAGGATGGCGGTGCTCTCGTCGAATTGCACATGGACCGTAGGCTGGCCGCGACGCAGGCGCGCATTGTCCATGCAGGGTAGATCGTCGAGCACCAGCGAGGCGGTGTGGACCATCTCGGTGGCGCAGGCCACGTCGAGCGCGTCTTCCACGGCGGCGCCGAAATCGACGGCGGCGAGAAGCGTCAGGAGCGGGCGGATGCGCTTGCCGGGCGCCAGCAATGCATATCGGACGGCTTCGTTGACCCGCTGGGGCCCGCGGTGTGCGACAGGCACGAGACTGTCGAGGCGACCGTTGACGGCTGCGCGAAGATCCTCGACCGGGGTCGGTTTTGCATAAATGGCTTGCATGCGCGGCGCCGAACCTGCCTTTCCGAGACACAATCCGGGCCTGCGCAGGCCCAGCACCCATACTGTCCGATTCCTCGGAGCAAAAAGATAGCACAGAGAACGTTCTCCGCACCGCGCTCTTTGCGCACGGACGGCGCCGCGCCTTTGCCATGGATCGGAGTGGCGCCCCTCAGTCCCTATTTCGTCGACGAAGCCGGGGCGCCCTGGCATCCGATCGGCCAGAACGATGCGATCAGTTGGGTCGAACTCGACCCTCTGTTCCGCCGCCGCGACGTGGCCGACGTCGATCGCCACCTCGGCATGCTGAAGGCCCACGGTGTCACGGTCCTACGGCTGATGCTGGAATATGCCCAGGTCCGCCATCGCTACTTCGAAAAGCCGATGGGCCGTTTCGCGCCCAACATGGTGGCGTTGTGGGACGACCTCTTCGCGCTCTGCGCGAACCACGGGCTGCGGATCCTTCTCACGCCCTACGACACGTTCTGGATGTGGCTGCATTTCCGCCATCACCCTTACGCTGTGTCTCAAGGAGGCCCGGTGTCTCACCCGTCGCAGGTGCTGACAGATCTGGCCATGCGCCAGGCCATCAAGGCCCGGCTCACCTTCGCGACGGAACGCTGGGGCGGTTCCGGCACGCTCTTCGCCTGGGACATCTGGAACGAGATCCATCCCGCTCAGGGCGGCGACAGCGCCGAGGCCTTCGACGAGTTCATCGCTGACATCGGCGGCCACCTCAGGTCCGAGGAGATGCGGCTACACGGACGCGCCCATCCTCAGACGGTGTCGATCTTCGGCCCCGAACTGGTCTGGCGGTCGCATCTCGCCATGGAGGGCGCGATCTTCCGCCATCCGGCGCTCGATGCCGCGACCATCCACATCTACGAGCAGGGGACGATCGACGATCCACGCAATACTGTCGATGCGGCGATCGGCATGGGTCGGATCGTACGCGAGGCGATCGACGAGATTCGCGACGGCCGTCCTTTCTTCGACAGCGAACACGGGCCGATCCACAGCTTCAAGGACCGTCACCGCAGGATTCCGGAACCCTTCGACGACGAATATTTCCGCCACATGCAATGGGCCCATCTGGCGGCGGGCGGCGCCGGTGGCGGAATGCGTTGGCCTAACCGGACACCGCATGTGCTGACGGCCGGCATGCGGCGTGCGCAACGCGCACTGTCGGGCTTCCTGCCGCTCGTCGACTGGCTCCGCTTCGATCGGCGCAGCCTTGGCCCGGAGATCATCGTCCGCGACCCTGACGGCGCGGTTGTGGGAGAAGGCCGGCTGGCACGATTTGCCAGCGCATCGCACGATCAGGCCGTGATCTATCTCCTGGCGCGCGACCGGCTCGACGTCTCCGGCATGATGCGGACCGATGGGCAGCCGCTCGAACTGAGTGTCGAGATCCCAGGTCTGCGCACCGGGACCTACAAGGTCACGGGATGGCACACGGGGGACGGCCGCGACGTCGGGGAAGAGGTCCTTGCCATGACACGCGACGGGTTTCGACTGCCGGGCTTTACGGCCGATCTCGCGGTTGCGGTGGTGCGCCAGGGCGACTGATCGATCCGCACACATGCCGTCCCGACAGCCTGACACTTGGTCCGGCTTGCAGGAGCGGGACGTGTCTCCGCCCCGCATCGAGCGCTTACGACGGTCAACTGCAGCACGGCGCCGCGTCAATGAATGGCGATGCATATCGCCACTCATCTCAACACAAGCCGAACGGTTCAGCGCCCGCTGTTGCAGGCCGGGCTGATCGCGCTGTTTGACGCCGATGTTGCGTCAGGTCAGGTCAGGGCAGCGAGTCTTTCGTAGTCGTCGCCGGCCGCGGAGAGGTGCCCGAAATACGATGCGACGAGGAGACTGTCTCCATCTTCTCTCGCCGTTTGGCCTCCTGAACGGCTTCGCTGTGTGTGACCGGCGCCCTCCGATTGCTAGGGGGCGTCACTGTCGCGTTATGGACCTCGGTCATGGTCACCTCCCGTTCCGACGCTTCGGAACATGATGAGGCTCTGCCCGCTCCATGGCGGATCTGCGGCAATTCCTCTCCGCAGTGAAATCTTATTCGATGTTGTAGCGGTCGTGCTCGGACCTATTTGTGAAAGCCCTGACCGACGCTCGAGACCCGCTCATGCTTCTCAGATTCGATACGCCGAGTTCCGCCACCGGCGCCACCTGGATCAATCCCGACCATGTCGCGGGCGTGCACACGCAGACGCCGGATGTGACGACGATCTATCTCGTCGGCGGGTTCGAGCAGCGCGTCGCAGGTCAGTCCGAAGAGGTCGCTCGGCGGATCGATGAGGCGCAACGGGCGCTTCGGGATCCGACCTCGGCCACAGGCGCCGCAAGAACCGTCTGAGTTGAGCCGGCCCTCACGCGCCTGCGCCAGACGGCGAGCGCGCCCCAGAGCGCGAACAGCGAACAGCCGCCCAGAAGTGTCGCCCCTCCGACGATGAACTGAGAGGTCGAGGTCATCGGGCCGACGCTGATGAAGACGAGCCAGAACCAGGCGTTCGCAATGACGATGGTGAGGTTCCGCATCCGTCATCTCCTCGACCCGATCGGCCGGCGACGTTCCCCACTGTGGCGGTAACGCTGACGCCCGGCAACGGAGCTATCGCGCACTCGCCGGCAGGCGTCTTGCAGGCAAACATTTTGCAGGTTCGAGCGACGAGGGGACGATGAACGAGATCGACAAAAGCCCGCGCTGGATCGGGCGCCACGCCGACAAGGACGCTCTTCGCGAGGACGTCTGGGCCGCTCTCGAACGTGATGGCGTCAATGTCGGGCCGGTGTGGAGCAAGATCCCCAACTTCGCCGGCGCCGATCTTGCGGCGAAGCGCCTGTCCGAACTCGCGGCCTGGAGGGCCGCGACCGTGGTGAAGTGCAACCCCGATCCGCCGCAGATCCCAGTGAGGCTGAGGGCGCTCTACGACGGCAAGACCGTCTACACGCCGGTGCCTTAACTGCAGACGGGAGTCCCGTTCGTCAAGCTCGATCCCGAGCGGCTGACCGCCTTAGGCATCTCCTTCGAACTGGCGGCCGTGAGCCAGGGTTTTTTGGCCCATGGCGAGCCTGTCGAATTCGAAGACATGCCCTACCTGCCGCTCTGCGTCGTCGGCTGCGTGGCCGTCGGCAGGTCCGGCGGGCGAACCGGCAAAGGTGCGGGCTTCGCCGACCTCGAACTCGGGATCTTCCGAGACCTCGGCAAGGTCGATGCGGCCAGTGTCATCGCTACGACGGTCCATTCGTCCCAGGTCGTATCCGACGAACGCGTTCCGATGCAGGCGCATGACTCGGCCCTGCATGTCATAGCGACCGAAGCCGAACTGATCGAAGTCGAAGGGGTGCCGCGCCAGCCGCCTGGCGTCGATTGGAGCGCCGTCAAGCCAGACCAGTTTGCCGCGATCCCGTTCCTGGCCGACCTGCGCGATCGGCTGCAGCGGAGGAACTGAACGTTTCGGACGCGGAGAGGTGCAGGAGGCGGTCGGCGCGTATCGGCCGGTCCGCGGTCACGGCGCGCATTGGAGGTTCCCTTGGATCATCACGAACGAGTTTCCAGGAGCGATTCTCGGAGGTGAATGATCCCGAGAGCACGGTTTGGCTTCTTCGTGCTCAGCGCTGCGCGCTGACGATCGGTCGGGAATAGCCGACGGCCGGGTTCACGAAAGATCGCGCATCCGCAGATGAGTAAAGCTCAGCCGGACCAGACAGCATGATAATAGCTGCTCTCGCGTAAGGCTGATGTCTTCCGGGGAGAAGTGATGGTGGGCGCACAAGGGCTCGAACCTTGGACCCGCTGATTAAGAGTCAGCTGCTCTACCAACTGAGCTATGCGCCCATCACTCGCGACCGCGTCGTTTGCGGCCGATGGGTGGGGTATAGGGGGGAGAACCGAGGCTGTAAAGGGGTTTCTGGCCGATGGACCTGCCGCAACGTTAGGCGCAGCGGCAGGCTGTTGAACGTCAGGAGAGCTTCATGGCGCTCTGCGCCGAGCCGCGCTGCGCCCAGGTCTGCAGCTTGTTGAGCGCGCCGAGATAGGCACGGGCGCACGCCACCATCGTGTCCGGATCGGCGCCGCGTCCCGTGAAGGCGCGCCCTTCGACGCCGAGCCGTACCGTCACTTCGGCCTGAGCGTCCGTGCCCTCGGTCACGGCGTGGATCTGGAACAGTTCGAGCTCCGCGTCGTGCGGTTCGATAAGACGAATGCCGTTGAAGATGGCATCGACCGGACCGTTGCCGGTGGCCTGGGTCGTGCGGTGCGCGCCGTCGACCGAGACGGTCAGCGTTGCGGATTGCGGCCCGGCGGTGCCCGCCACCACGGTCAGGGCTTCGAGCGTGATGCGCTCGTGCGCGCTGCCGATCTCCTCGTCCACGATCGCGACGATATCTTCGTCGTAGACGTGCTTCTTGCGGTCCGCGAGATCCTTGAAGCGCTTGAAGGCATCCTGGAGGGCGTTGTCGCCGAGGCTGTAGCCGAGCTCGCGCAGCTTGTCCTTGAAGGCCGCGCGGCCCGAATGCTTGCCCATGACCAGCGAAGTCTTCGACACTCCGACGCTCTCGGGCGTCATGATTTCGTAAGTCTCGGCATTCTTCAGCATGCCGTCCTGGTGAATGCCGCTCTCATGCGCGAAAGCGTTCCGACCGACGATGGCCTTGTTGTACTGGACCGGGAAGGACGTCACCGCCGACAGGCGCTTCGAGGCACGGGTGAGCATCGTCGTGTCGATGCCGGTAGAATAGGGCAGCACGTCGCGCCGGGTGCGGATCGCCATGACGACCTCCTCCAGCGCGGCGTTGCCGGCGCGCTCGCCGATGCCGTTGATGGTGCATTCGACCTGGCGGGCGCCTCCGGCGAGGCCGGCCAGCGTGTTGGCGACTGCCAGGCCGAGGTCGTTGTGGCAATGGACCGAGAAGACCGCCTTGTCGGCGCCCGGCACGCGTTCACGCACGTCGCGGAACATCGCCATATATTCCGCCGGGGTGGCATAGCCGACCGTGTCGGGCAGGTTGATCGTCGTGGCGCCTGCCTTGATGGCGGCCTCGACGCAGCGGCAGAGATAATCCAGCGGCGTGCGGGTGGCATCCATGGCCGACCATTCGACGTCATCGACGAGACCGCGCGCCTGAGTGACGGTACGGGCGATGATCTCCAGCACCTCGTCCTGGGACTTCCGCATCTGATGCGCGAGATGGATCGGAGAAGTCGACACGAAGGTGTGGATGCGTGGGCGCTTGGCGTGGCGTACGGCGGCACCGGCCCGCGCGATATCGCCCTCGATGGCGCGGGCCAGGCCCGCCACCGTGGCGCGAGACACCTGGCGGGCGATCTCGGAGACCGCCTCGAAATCGCCTTCGGACGCAATGGGGAAGCCGGCCTCGATGATATCGACGCCCATCTCGTCGAGGAGGCTGGCGACCTCGATCTTGTCCTCGAAGGTCATTGTGGCGCCCGGGCATTGCTCGCCGTCGCGCAAGGTCGTGTCGAAGATCAGGACGTGGTCGGGCTGGGAAGACGCGGTGGTCATGGGGCGATCCTGGAAAGGCGGCCGCGGCAGGGCGGCTCTCAATCGGAGAAAGGATGAAGTGGCTCGCAGTCCCCTGAGCGCCCAGGCACGAAGCCCGGCCGGCGCTCAGGGGCGGCTAAGAAGAAGCAGGGCGAGCGTCAGGGCGGCAGCGCCGCGCGCACCGTTGGGTCGGGTCAGCTGGTGAGCGGAATCCGCCACGCCGTTCCTCGATCAACTGCGGGCTCGAACCCAGAAGGGAGCCCAATGACACCGGGATAGGCTGCGCCGCGCCGAAGATCAAGGCGAGATGCCGCTCGGAGGAGCGAGGTTCTCGAAACGAAGAAGCCCGGGCAGGGCCCGGGCTTCTCTCGTCGATTTAACTGGCTGTGGATCAGGCGGCTTCTTCGACGTCGCCCTCGGCTTCGTCGGCTTCCGCCTCGGCCTCGGCTTCCGCCTTCGACCGGCGCGGGCTCTTCTGAAGCTGGGCCTCGATGAGCTTGCCGACTTCCGAATCCGTCAGCTTCTGCACGGCCGCGATCTCGCGGGCGAGCCTGTCGAGCGCCGCCTCGTAGAGCTGGCGCTCCGAATAGGACTGCTCGGGCTGTGCGTCGGAGCGATAAAGGTCGCGAACAACCTCGGCGACCGCGATGAGATCGCCCGAGTTGATCTTGGCCTCGTATTCCTGGGCGCGGCGCGACCACATGGTGCGCTTCACGCGGGCGCGTCCGGCAAGCGTGTCGAGGCCCTTCTGCACGGCCTCGGGCTCGCTCAGCTTGCGCATGCCCACCGAGGCGACCTTCGGCAGCGGCACCTTGAGCTTCATCTTGTCCTTGGCGAAGGAGATGACGAAAAGCTCGAGCTTGAAGCCCGCAACCTCTTCCTCTTCGACCGCCACGATCTCGCCGACGCCATGGGCCGGGTAGACGATGAACTCGCCGGCCTTGAAGCCGTGGCGGGAGCCGGGGACCTTGGATACGGCTTTGCCGGTTTCAGCTTTCACCTGTTGCGCGCCGGGCTGGGGCCGGATCGACTTCGACGGAAAGCCAGCACGCGAGCCGGGAGCACCAAAGGACGACTTCGGGCGGGGCGCGACAACCTTCTCGGCGACGACCGGAGCAACATCGGCTTCGGCGGGGGAAGTGGCTGATTTCTGAGTCACGATGTTCCGTTCGCTGTTGTAGGCCGGACGTTGTCGGGCATGCCGAGACATGCGGGTCGAGCCGAGGCCGTCTTTATGTGTCGTCAGCTTCCGATGAGCGCAGGGCAGAGAAAAGACCCGCTCACGTGAGTTCGGCGTTGAAGGAGCGGTAGGGACCGGTTAAGCAGCCTTGAGCGCGGACGACGAACGATGTCGCTCGATGCATGAGGTCTTGATCCGGTCACAGTTGCTCGCGCATATCGTCGATCGCTCGTGACCGTAACAGCACAGTGCTGAAAAATCAATGAGGAAACGGCGCAGGCCGGTGGAACAAACAGCGAATCCGCGCCGAGTCGGCTCTTCGCTCCCGCTCTATTTGGCGGCTGTCGACCTAGCCTCGGCCTCCGACACCCATCGAACAAGCTGCCGTCGCAGTGCGGCCGGATCGACGATCCGCTCCGGGAAATCCAGCCGCAGCGTCTTGTCCCCGAGCGCCAGGTCGATCCCGTCGGGATCGAGCCCGACGATACGCCAGTTCCCTGCCGGCGCTTTGCAGAAGACCTCGGCATAGAGCCGTAGCGCGTCGACATGATCGGCGTTCATGTGATCGACCGACTGCGTCTCGGCCGCCAGAAGCGCCTCGGCCCCGGTCAGGTCGGTCTGAAGGTCGGCAGCCGGCAGCATGTGGATGCGGCCGAAGCCTCCGATCAGGCGAGCCCCCGCCAACTCCAGCCGCCAAAAGGAGAAGTCGCCGAAATCGACGTAGATCTCGGCCTTCGGATGGCGGCGCAGGAAACGGGTCCGCCAGGCGAGACGCTCTGCGTCACTGGCCCGGACGGCGCGCGCCGTGACGGTCAGGCGCGGATGCGTGAGCGGGTCGCCTTTGCCGGCGCTGTCGAGCAGCAGAGAGCACCGCGGGTCGCTCAGCAAATGCTGCGTGTGGACCGCGAGCGTCGACAGCGGCAGGACGGGGCTGCCGTCCGGCAGGGTCGCGACGGTGACGAGACTCGCGTAAGGTCCGCCCTCCGGCGTCAGCGTGGCGAGCGCACCGGAGCGGACGGTGCGCAACAGGTGCCGCGCCTCTCGCTTGGGATCGTAGGCGGCCTCGATGTCCGGCCGCACCGTTTCTTCGCTCTGGCCTTCGTCGCTCATGATTCAACCACTAGCATGGCGCGCGATGAAGGTCTTGAACCTGTCCGAGCCTGCGCTGCCGAAAACATCGGCCGGCGAGCCGTCGCAATCCACGAGGCCGTTCTGAAGAAAGACCACGCGATCCGACACGTCGCGGGCGAAGCCGATCTCGTGGGTCACGACCAGCATGGTGCGCCCTTCGGCGGCGAGCGTTCGCATGACGCGGAGCACTTCGCCGACGAGTTCGGGATCGAGCGCCGAGGTGGGTTCGTCGAAGAGCATGACGTCGGGGCGCATGGCCAGGGCGCGCGCGATCGCGGCCCGTTGCTGCTGGCCCCCCGACAGATGCGACGGATATTGATGCCGCTTCTCGGCGATGCCGACCTTGGCGAGCAGTTCCTCCGCCTCGGCGATGCATTCCGCCTTGGGGCGTCCCAGAACGTGGATCGGAGCCTCGACGACGTTCTGCAGGATCGTCATATGAGACCAGAGATTGAAGCTCTGGAACACCATGCCGAGGCGCGACCGGATCCGGTCGACCTGTCGTCGGTCGGCCGCAGCGGCCTTGCCGTCGCGGCCCTGGCGCATCTTGATGACCTCGTCGCCGAGCCTCACCTCGCCGCTATCCGGTGTCTCGAGCAGGTTGATGCAGCGCAGGAACGTGCTTTTACCCGATCCGCTGGCGCCGAGGATCGAGATCACGTCGCCCTGGTGCGCATCGAGCGAGATGCCCTTCAGAACCTCGAGTTGTCCGAAGGTCTTGCGCAGGTCCGTGACCGAGAGCGCGATGGGGATCATCAGTCGGTTCCAAGTTCGCGCCTGTCGGCTGTTGCCGATCTGCGCTTTGTTAAACAGAAGGGCGGGGTCACGGGCTGCTCGACAGACGAGGTGTTTCGAGCGGCCCGACGTTTTCGAGCGGTGTGTCGAGGCCGGGGAGGGCGTCGGGCGCGCGGCGGAGATGGGGCGAGAGCCACCATTCGAGGAGCGCGATGGCGCGCGATAGAACGATATTCAGCGCGAGATAGATCACGCCGGCGCACAGGAAGACCTCGATGGCGCGGTAGGTCTGGTTGTTGATGCTGGCGGCGAGAAACATCGTTTCCTTGAGGGTGACGATGCTGGCCAGCGACGTCGCCTTCGTCATCAGGATCAGCTCGGTCGCGTAACTCGGCAAACCCTGCCGGAGCGCGATCGGCGCCACGATGCGGCGGAACAGCAGCCGGCGCGGCATACCGCAGGCTCGCGCCGCCTCGATCTGCCCGGCCGGTACGGCGGCAAGCGCGCCGCGGATGATCTCGCTCGTATAGGCGCCCGTGTTCATCGACAGCGTCAGCACTGCGCACCAGAACGGATCCCGCAGAAACGGCCACGCGAAGCTGTGGCGCACCTCGGGGAACTGGCTGAGGCCGTAATAGACGAGGAAGAGCTGGACCAGCAGCGGCGTTCCGCGGAACACGAAGACATAGGCGCCCGCGAGTCCGCGCAATAGCGGGCCGCTGCTGCGCATCCAGGACACCAAGCAGGCGAGGAGGAGGCCCGTCAGGGCGGACGAGCCGAAGAGCTCCAGCGTCAGCGGCAGGCCACGGAGCAGGGCTGCCGTGGTGGTGCTCATGAAGTCGAGGTCGATCACGGTCCGGTCCCGCCGGTCACGATCGACGCGCCGAGCGCGTCATCCGCCACTCCGCCCGTCCGAACACCAAACTCGAGCCGGTCGTCAGCACGAGGTAGAGCGCGCCCGCCGCGATATAGAAAGAGAAGGGCTGATGGGTCGAGCCCGCGCCGATTTGGCTCTGGCGC
>JAYVMK010000356.1:0-5273 GCA_043758995.1 Lichenibacterium sp.
TCGTCGCCAGGCCGCACGTCGGCATGGGGGTCACTAAGGCGGCGGGGGACGCCGCGGCGCTGGCCGACGCGCTGCGCCGGAACCCTGCCGACCTGCACGCCGGGCTACATGCCTTCGAGACGACGCGGTTGAGGTTCGGGGCCGCCGTCATACGTCGGGCGCGGGAGCTCGGCGCCTACATGCAGGCGCAAGTCCTCACCCCGGAGGAGCGCCAAGCCGCCGAGCGGCATCGCGCGCCCGAGGCCGTCATGGCTGAGACAGCAGTCGCGACGGGATTCGGCGCGTGAGCGCGGACGCCCGGGAGGGGCAACGCCCAGTGGACGCCCGGCTCGTCGTGCAGCATCCGGCCTTCGTACGCCTCATCGCGGAGCGAGCGCGGCTCGGCACGTCGCTCGCGGCCGTGACGGTTGTGGCTTACTTCGGCTTCATCCTGACCGTCGCGTTCGCGCCGCACGTCCTGGGCATGCCGATCCACGACGGGACGGTCGTGACGTGGGGCGTCGTGGTCGGCCTGGCGCTCCTCGGCCTCGGGTTCGTGCTGACCGCCGTCTACGTCCTGGTCTCGAACGTCCGCCTCGACCCGCTCGCCCGCAGCCTCATCGAGGACCTCGACCGATGACCAAGCGCGTCCCCCTCCGCTCGTTCGCCGCCTGCATCGCGGGCCTCCTGCCTTCGGCACGGCCGGCGCTCGCCGCGGGCACCCTCGCCGGCTCAGCGTCGGGCCGACAGCCCCTGAACCCGACCGCCATCGGCCTCTTCGTGCTTTTCGTCGTCGCGAGCCTCGGCATCACGCTCTGGGCGGGGCGACGCGGGACCAAGACCACCAGTGACTTCTACGCGGCCGGGGGACGCATCGGCGGCTTCGCCAACGGCCTCGCAATCGCCGGTGACTACACGTCCGCGGCGACCTTCCTCGGCGTCACCGCCCTGGTCTACGCGTCTGGCTACGACGGGATGATCTACGCTATCGGCTTCCTCGTCGGCTTCCCGATGATCCTGTTCCTGATCGCCGAGCCGCTGCGGAACCTGGGGCGGTTCACGTTCGGCGACGTGCTGGCCTACCGGCTCGGCGAGGCGCCGGTCCGCACCATGTCGGCGATCAACACCCTCGTCATCGTCGTGATCTACCTCGTCGCCCAGATGGTGGGCGCCGGCAAGCTCATCGAGTTGCTGTTCGGACTACCCTACTGGGCCGCCGTCGGCATGGTCGGTCTCCTGATGATGTTCTACGTGGCGTTCGGCGGCATGCTGGCCACGACGTGGGTGCAGATCGTCAAGGCCCTCCTCCTGATGTCGGGCTCCGTCCTGATGTGCTTCCTGATCATGAGGCACTTCGCGTTCAGCTTCGACGCCCTCTTCGCCGAGGCCGTCGCGCTCCATCCCAAGGGACTCGCCATCATGGAGCCGGGCGGGCTGGTGAAGGATCCCGTGTCGGCGATCTCGCTCGGACTCGCGCTCATTTTCGGGACTGCCGGGCTCCCCCACATCCTGATGCGCTTCTTCACAGTCCGCGACGCCTCTCAAGCGAGGACGTCCGTGCTGGTCGCCACCGGGTTCATAACGATCTTCTACTCCCTCCTTTTCGTCCTCGGCTTCGGGTCCATCGCCCTGGTCCTCCGCGATCCCGCCTTCCGGGACGCGTCGGGGCAGTTGGTCGGCGGCACCAACATGGTCGCGTTACACCTGGCCGAGGCCTTGGGAGGCTCCTGGTTGCTGGGTTTCGTGTCGGCGGTCGCCTTCGCCACCATACTGGCGGTGGTGTCGGGGTTGACGATCGCCGGAGCCTCCGCGGCGAGCCACGACCTCTACGCCCGCGTGCTCCGAAGGGGGGGCGTGCGCGAGACGGACGAGGTGCGGGTTTCGAAATGGGCCGCGATCGCCCTCAGCCTGACAGCCATGGCGCTAGGCTTGGCCTTCGAGAACCAAAACATCGCGTTCCTGGTCGGGCTCGCCTTCGCGATCGCCGCTAGCGCGAACTTCCCGGTGCTCCTCCTCTCGGTCAAGTGGCCCGGTCTGACGACTCGCGGTGCCGTGACGGGGTCCGCGTCGGGCCTGCTCAGCGCGCTCGCGCTCGTCGGTCTGAGCCCCGCCATCTGGACGGCCATGGGCTTCGGGCCCGCGCCGTTCCCCTACGACAACCCGGCGGTGATCTCGATGCCTTTGGCGTTCGGCCTCACGTGGCTCGTCTCGCGCCTCGACCGCAGCCCCGCCGCGAAGAGCGTTCGCGACGCCTTCGCGCTTCAGAACATCCGCGCCCAGACCGGGATCGCGGCCGAGTGACAGGAGAACGGCTATGTCATCGCAACCGATTACCGCCCCCGCTCAATGGCCAGAGGCGCTTCGAAGGGACTTCGAGTCAAACCAGTTCGACGGGCACGTCGGCAGCCGCCTCGTCTCCGAGACTGAGCGCGTAAGGGTGTGGATCCTCACGCTTCGTCCCGGTGAGCGGATCGGGTTCCACCGCCACGTGCTCGACTACTTCTGGACGTGCCTCAGCAATGGCACCGCCCGGTCCAACTATGCGAACGGCCGTGCCCAGCAGGTGACCTACGAGCCTGGCGACACGCAGCACCACAGCTACGGACCCGGCGAATGCATGATCCACGACCTAGAGAACGTCGGCTCGACCGACCTGACGTTCACCACGGTCGAGTTCCTGGACAGCTCCAACGCGCCGCTGCCGCTCTGAACCTCGGCTGGGTCGGAGGAGGCCCGCGGAGCACGGCCCGCCGTGCCCGCTTCGTTTTCATGACCGCGGCGGAATCGGCGCGTCGGTCGCGAGAGCACCGAAAGGCGTGCCACGGGTGCGGCGATCGTGGTCGGGCGACGGCGTCGACACCGAACATGGGAGCGTCGGGCCCGGCAGCGACGAGACGATGCGCCAGATCCACGGCACTGTCGCGGCGCCTGCCTCCCCTCACTTCACCTGGATGACGTGGTGGCCTCCCGCTCGCCTCCAGATTCCGAGATAACCAGGAGCCGCACCTTGTCGACACCGAAGTGCTCCGTGGTCGACGGATAAAGGAGTTTAAGTCCCGCCAGTCGCCTCCCGTTGCACCGGGCCCGGACGTTCCTCTTGTGGAAGAACAGGAAGTCCCTGACACGGTCGATCGTGACGACCCCGTTGGACGGCCCGTCGACAAGGCGGACCGTCGGCGTGCCACTGGACGAGCATTCCGGGTTGACGCTCGCGAAGAAGTCGATGCGCTGATTGTTCCCGGACGGCACCGTACGGAGCTGATGCACCGCGTGAGCCGACGCTGACGGGAGGGCGAGAAGCATCAGTCGCATCGTCTTGCGCGTCGTTCACACCTCGACTTGAACGCGCTTCCTAGACGACGTGACCGTGGAGGATCGTGCGTCCTGCATCGTGGACGCCGGCAGGACCTTGCCCGGCTTCTCGAAGTTGGGGCCGGAGAGGGCGGAATTGTTCGTGCATTGCCCCTTCGCCTGGCGGACTGACGAGCGGGGCCTCGAGGACCGCAACGAGGACTCGATTGTCCTGCAGGCGGCCTTCTTCGAAGGTGGCCAGGAAACCTGCGCCTTGTTGGGTTCTGACGTCGAATACGGCACAATCTGCGAGATCGTGAGGACGTCGAGGCGTCACGGCAACGAGGTCCGGCTCAGGTGGGACATCATGAAGCTGTTCCACCACTGCTCGTACCTGTCGCTCGGGCCCGATCGCGGCGTCAGGAGACCGTCGCCGTCGAGGAGGTGAAGTGGCTCTTCGAGGAGCAGTCCAGGGACGGCTGCATCATCGCGTCACCGAGTTGGGAAGTCCCGCGCAAGGGCAGTGAAGCAGGCGGCGGCGTCGAGCCGCCCCACCGCCAAGCTGCGGCCCACCATCGGCGCGTGCTCCGGGACAGGGGCGGCGAGTTCATGGTGACGATGGAGACGCCGACCGAGATCAAGCCGAAGCCTTTCCGCATCGACGTCACCGCGGCCAGCGCGGCCGTAGCGCTCGCGGTCACGTCGTCGGTGGGCACAGCGACCGGTAGCACGCCGAGGGCTGGCTGATAGGCATCCCTGGCTGGAGGGGCGGGGCATTGAAGCCGAAGCGTCCGACCTGACTGTGCCGGCGGCGGTCGGCTTCGTCCGATATCTGCAACGCAGCGGCGACGGCATCGCGGTCCTCGCGGGAATCAGACGCGGCTGCGCGGCGGACATGGTCATCGTCGAGTTGGCGATTAGCAGGCCCCAGTGGCCGGTCCACGCCATCCTTCGGCGCGAGACGGTCGCGCTGCTCTTCCCCGAGAACGGTGCGCCTCGTGTGATGGCGGCCCGCGAGGACTTCCCGGACACACCGCATCAGGGCTTGATGCCGGCTGGCCTGCCCCTGCTCCTCTGCGTGGACGACCGGCCTTGGCCTGACGCGCGGATGACGCACACGGGTGCGGAGCTGCTCGAGCGTGTGGTCGCTTGGTTCAGGAGAGCGGGGCGGGGGAGCTGCACGATCTTTCGCAGCCCCTCGATCCGCTGTTCTGCGGCTTCAGTGCCCGTGTCGCGCTGCATCTGCGACCTGCCCGGCGAGGCTCGTCGCGGCTCCGACCGAGGTCGCCCGGCATGCGGTCGGCGGATGGGTCGTCGTCGTGCCTGACACCTTGAGGTCGGCTCTGACGCAGCGACGCATAGGCGACCTTCCGCGAGAAACCGGCGGCATCTGCTCGGGCTGATTGATCTGGAGGCGAAGAGGATCGACGTGGTCGACGCGTTCGCGGCGCCACGCGACAGCGTCGGCACGGCCGAGAGCTTCGTGCGTGGAGTCGACGGCCTCCGCGGCGCGTTCGACGACGCCATGCGCCGATCCCTTGGACAGCTGCGCTACGTTGGCGAGTGGCATTCTCATCCTGACGGCACGCCGACCCTACCGAGCCTAATCGACCTGGAGCAAGTGACTTGGCTCGCCGGGACGATGTCGCTGGATGGCCTCCGGGCACTCATGCTCATCGTCGGAGAGCACGATGTCCGGCCCACGCTCGGGATGTTAGATGGCGGCGAATGACGATGGCTCGAGGGCCGACGCCGCTCACGGTCGGCGCGTGCGGCCGCGAATTGGCCTAGCCCTGTCGGGTGGCGGCACGCGGGCCGGGGCCTTCCATCTTGGCGTCCTGAGTCGGCTGGCGGAGGACGAGCGCCTGGAGGACGTCTCCATCGTGTCGACTGTCTCCGGCGGGAGACTTGTCGTCGCGGCCGTTCTCTCCGCCGCCGACATGCGGTGGCCGACCTCATCGGCCTTTCTCGTCGATGTCGTCCCGCGGATGAGGGCTCTGCTC
>JAYVMK010000357.1:0-5297 GCA_043758995.1 Lichenibacterium sp.
AGGCGTCGTAGATGCGGATCTGTTCGGCCGTGAGGGAGTGCTCGACCAGTTCGTATTCGACGCCGTCATAGGAGAGCGAGCGGGCGGTGTAGAGGCCGAGCGCCTTGAGATCGCGGGCCAGCACCTCCATGGCGGCCACGCCTCCGGTTTCGATCGCGGCGACGAACTCGGCACGGTTGGCGAAGGGGAAGTCCTCGCCACCCCAGAGGCCGAGGCGCTGAGCGTAGGCGAGGTTCTGAACCGTGGTGGCGCCCGTGGCCGAGACGTAGAGCACGCGGGCGTCGGGTAGCGCGTGCTGGAGACGCAGGCCCGCACGTCCCTGCTGCGAGGGCACGGCATCGCCGCGTTCGCCCCTGCCGCCGGCGGCGTTCTGCATGGCGTGGCTCTCGTCGAAGACGATCAGTCCGTCGAAATCTGTTCCCAGCCAATCTACGATCTGCCGGACCCGCGAAACCCGTTCCTCTCGAGCGTCGGAGCGCAGCGTGGCGTAGGTGGCGAACAGGACGCCCTCATCGAGCCGGATCGGTGTCCCCTGGCGGAAGCGCGACAACGGCTGGACGAGCAGGCGCTCCTGGCCGAGCGCCGACCAGTCGCGCTGGGCGTCCTCGATCAGGGTGTCGGACTTCGACACCCACAGCGCCCGGCGGCGCCCCTTCAGCCAATTGTCGAGAATGATGCCGGCGACCTGGCGGCCCTTGCCGGCGCCGGTCCCGTCGCCCAGCATGAAGCCACGACGGAAGCGGACGGCTGCCTCGGCATCATCGGGCGCGGCCGAGACCACGTCGAAGGTGGCGTCCACGGTCCAGGCGCCGGCGAGCTGGGCGGAATGCGCCTCGCCGGCCAGGACGACGGTCTCGAGCTGAGCGTCGGAGAGCAGGCCATGGTCTACCAAACCGACGGGCAGGTGCGGCCGGTAGCTCGGGAGCGGTGGACAAACGCTCGCCATCGCGGACGACTGTACGAGCGGCGTCGGGTGCGGCCGTGCGCCCGGGATGCGAATGGCCTGCAGGGCGAATGGATCGTAAAGGGCCTCGCTCAGACGTGTCGCTCCGACCGGCGGGACATCCACGGCTTCGTAGACCAGTTCGATCGCGTCCGCCGTGACGGGCGCGAGCGAGCGCGGCTCCGTGCGAAAGCGGGTCGGTGCAGAAGCGGCTTTCCGCCGATCCGCAAAGCCGGAAAGGCGGCTCGGCGTACAGGCGGGACGTGGCGGCACGTGACGGGTCACCCAATCGAGCAGCGTCGCCGTGTCGGGCGCTACGCCGAGCGAGGCCGTCGCGGCAGCGCCGGACGTCACGCGATCGATGACGGTCAGTCGCGTCTCTGTTGTGGTGCCATGGCGTGCATAGACCCGGCCGTCGACGGCGGCGGTGAACACGACGCGCCCGCGCTCCTGCAATCGAGCGAAGGCCGCGGCCCAGGTCGGGTTTTCCGGCGAGAAGGATGCGCCGGTGATGGCGACGAGGCGCCCGCCATCGGCCAGGCGCGCCAGCGCCGAGGAGATGTGCCGGTAGGCGGCATCGGCGACGCGGCCGTCGACGTACGCGCCGGCCGAGAAGGGCGGGTTCATCAGCACGACGCTGGGACGAAGATCAGACCCGAGGTGGTCGTCGATGTAGGCCGCGTCGAAGCGGGTGACGGGGCTGGCCGGAAAGAGAGAGACGAGCAGATCGGCGCGGGTTTCTCCCAGCTCGTTCAATGCCAGTGACGCGCCCGCGAGCTCGGCGAAAACCGAGAGCAACCCGGTCCCGGCCGACGGCTCCAGCACGACATCGGCCGAGGTCAGAGCGGCTGCGGTCGCGGCGACGAAGCCGAGCGGGACCGGCGTCGAGAACTGCTGGAGCGCCTGACTCACCTCCGAGCGACGCGTGTGGGTCGGCAGAAGTGCCGCGACCTTGCCCAGCATCGCGAGCTGCGCCGCGACGGGCCTGGCGCGCATGGCTGGACCGAACCGGCGCAGAAAAAGCAGTTGCGCGATCTCGCAGGCCTCATAGGCGTCCTTCCACGCCCAGAGGCCTTCGGAATCGGAGCCGTCGAAGGCGGCAGTCATCGCCTCGCGTAGCGCGCGGACATCAATGGCTTCGCCGCGCGCGAGCCTCGGCAGCAGCGTCTCGGCGGCGGCGATCAGCGCCGACGCGATATGAACGGCAGTAGAAACGGAGGGAACGGGCGCGAGCCCGGCGGAAGCGGTCGACATGGGACGAAGCTCCTGTAACGCGAGGTGGACCGAACCGGCAGGCTCTCTCTCGAGCCCGCCCGACTCGCCCCTTCACGGCGACCCTCTCCCTCTCTGCTGCGCTCAAAGAGAAAAGGGCCCGGCGCGGAGCGCCGAGCCCAGGCAGATGAACGGGTAGGTCGAAACGCGAACGGCGCGCCGACGCTCCGGATCACTCGGCCGCGATGGCGTGCGGCTCGGGGTTCAGCTTTCCGTCGAGCGCCTCGTCCTCGTCGGCCAGGAAGGCCGGGAGCGCCTCGGGCTCTTCGCTCTCGGTCGCCGGCGCGGCGTCGCCCTGGGTATTGTCGTGACCCGGCGTGCGCAGCGGCTCGGGCACCCAGCCGGTGTCGGCCAGGAGCCGTTCGGCCTCCTTAGCCATGTCGGTCTTCTTGAGATGGTCAATGAGCTGAGCCGCCTGCGCGCCCTTGGCCTCCCGCACAGCCTCGAGGATTCGGCCCTTGGTGACCCGGCCGAGGTAGTTGCCGACCGTGGGCGTCCAGCCGGCGTCGGCCATGTCGAGCCCGACCGCCACGGCCAGCCGGTCGGCCTGACCGATGCGTCGCTCCAGCGCGTGCTGCGACAGCCCGGTGCCGCCGTAGCGGTCGACCTTCTCCACGAGCGCGTTCACCCCGAAGCTGACGCAATGGGCCAGAAGCGCCGACCGGCTCGCCTCGTCGAGAACGTCGAGCCAATCCCAGAGCGCCTGGTCGTCGCCGAGCGGCAGGTCCGCCGCCCACGCTTTCTGCCGCTCGTCGATGGCCTTCGCTGACGCGCTGTCCTTCAGGTCGTCGGCCTGGGCGGCGAAGAACACGCGGCGAACCGAAACTTCCAGGCAGCCGCCCGACGCCGACACGCGCTGAAAGGTGTCCGAGACGAGTTTGTGAAGCAGCGCCGTCATGGCGACCTGCGGGCTGGACGCAACCGCATCGCGTAGGGCGAGCGTGCGATGGGCGGTCAGCTCGGCCAGCAGCCGCTCGGGCAGGGGCTTCACGCCTTCGTCCTCCTCGGCCGGTTCGGGCTCGGACGCGCCGCCGACGCTGATATCGGCGCGCTGCACGGAAGCCGCTGCGCCGCTCGCTTGGGCTTGGGACGTGGCGGTCATCTCGTCGCCGCCGTCGCTCACCAGCACCTCCGGTTCGCCGACCGACGCTTCGTCCTCGGGCCGTACGAACCCGCGCTCGATCTTCAGATTGCCCGCGCCGTCGATGCTGACGAAGGCGCCCGCGCGCGCCATGTCGGCCGGCTCGAAGCTTGGGCTCCGGTTGTGGAAGACGTCCAGCGCCGCCTCGATCTCGCCGAGCCGCTGGTCGACCTCGTGCGGCAAATCGTACGAGGTGCCCGAATAAGCTTCCTCAATCGTAGCGTACTCAGTCTGCAGGGCGTCGTAGGTGGCCTGCTCCTTGTCGGTCCGCACTGCCGCGGCGTGCAGCCGGCGCAGAACGCGGTCATGCCCATGCGAAAAGCCGATCGCGACCTCCACCCACTTCCAGCCCTCGGCTGCCACCGCCTGCGCTTCCTCCCGCAGTTTCTCGATCGCCAGGGTGTCGAGCAGCGCTGCGTCTTGGAGCCATCCACCGTCATCGGTCTGGAAGAGGTCGCGCAGCACAATGCCGCCGGCCTGCTCGTACGCGCCGACGCCGACGAACTGGGCGCGCTTGTCGGACGCCCGCACGGCACCCTCTGTCAGCGCGCGGCGGATCTGGTACGGCTCGCGGTAGCTCTGGCGGGCGAGCGCGTCCCACACCTGCTCCTGGCGCGCGTGGTCCGCGCTGACCGTGAACGCCATCAGGAGGTCGAGCGTCATGCCGTCCTCGGCGTAGACGTCGAGCAGCTTCGGCGCGACCAGGGCGAGCTTCAGCCGCTGCCGAACCACCTGCGGGCTGACGAAGAACCGGGCCGCGATATCCTCGACGCCGAGCCCGCGCTCGATGAGCGCCTGGAAGGCGCGGAACTGGTCGAGCGGATGCAGGTCCTCGCGGTGGGTGTTCTCGGCGAGGCTGTCCTCCTCGGCCGAGATCGGCGAACCCGCCTCGCGCACGTTGCAGGCGACCGGCGCCGTCTTAGTCAGACGCTTCGCCCTGACGAGCAGCTCCAGCGCACGAAAGCGACGACCGCCGGCCGGCACCTCGAACAGGCCGGTCTCCTGACCCTCGGCGTTCACCACGGGCCGGACATTGAGGTTCTGGAGCAGGCCGCTATGGGCGATCGACTCGGCGAGGTTCTCGATCGAGACGGTGCCCTTCAAGCGGCGGACGTTCGATTGCGAGAGCACGAGCTTGTTGAAGGGGATGTCGCGCGTGTTGCTGAGCGACGCGATCTTCTGAACGGCGGAAGCCATGTCGGGATACTCCACGACGGGCGGCCGAGAGACTCTCTCTCGACTTCCCACCCGTCACTCGAGCCGCTCCTCCCTCTCCCTCTCGTCATCTAGCCCGTCGGGTCCCGGAAAGCCGGAACGGCGCAGATCCGGCAGCACGGATTTCCGGCCATACGGAATCGCGGTTCGGCGCGCCTGGAGCGACCACGCGATGCGCGTCGCGCGATTGGCGTTCGCCGGATACCGCAGTAGGTCGCCGTTGCAGGCCTGCGGTGAACGGAAGCAGACGAGATCAATGCGAGCTCATCACGCGCGGCCGGAAGTCGATGCATCCCGCGAAGCCATGCGGCGTGGCAAACGATCAATGTCTCACGGTCGCCGTCCGATCCGGTGCCGAACGGATTGCCCCGCGTTCGCGCCGCGACCGATGTCGATCGCGCCCGCCTGCAAGCCGGCGTAATGCTTGTTCAGAACCCCGCACATGCGACCTCCTTCGATTGCTGATGATCATAGTGACGCTGGGGGCGGCACGGAGGTGGTCCGAGGTGTCATCGCGCCCTGGCGCGGAGACCCGCGCCAGCCATGGCGGGCGAAGGTCTCCGCCCGGCACCAAGGCAGCCGCGCCAACGGCGGCCGTCGCGGCGTGCTCGGTCAAGCGGCGAGCCTCCCCTCGTCAGGCCGCCTCTCGGTCGTCCTCCGCCGACGCTGCGTCTGGCGCGTCACCCCCGGGCCGAAAGGCGAGCAGATAATCGGCCGCCTTCGACG
>JAYVMK010000358.1:0-16230 GCA_043758995.1 Lichenibacterium sp.
GATCGGGCCCGTCCGGCATCCCGGCTCCGGCGCCCGACATGGCGCTTCGGCTCAGGCCGAGAGGCGCTTGCGGCCGCGAGCGCGGCGGGCTGCGATGATCCGGCGACCGCCGACCGTGGCCATGCGCGCCCGGAAGCCGTGGCGACGCTTGCGCACGATCTTGCTGGGTTGAAAGGTCCGCTTCACTGTTCTGCTCCGTTGTCACCGGAAGGGCACCTCGCGCCCTGTGGCGTTGAACGGCGACCCTCGATCGTTCGATGGCGATTTCGCGCCGCGTCGAAACGCGCCGAAAGCCCGCGGCGGCGATGCACCGACAGGCTCGAAATTCGAGCGCATATAAGGGTCACGCTCCGGCGAAGTCAATCAAAGCCGAAGCGCGATCCGCACCGCCGAACCCTGTGTCGGCGGCGCAACTCTGGTTCAGCGAACCGCAGGCGCGACAGCCGGTGCCATCGGCCGTGCCGCGGCCGGTACCGGGCGACGGTTGGCGAGAGCGCGGCCAGCCGCACAGCCGCCGACGGCGCCCAGGAGACCATGGCCAACGGCATGTCCGGCGATGCCGCCCACGATGGCGCCCTTGATGCAGCCCTTGGCCTCGGCGGCGGCGGGAGCCGCCAGAAGAGCGCCGGCGCAGAGAGCCGCAACGATCAATCCACGCATGTCAGTGTCCCCGGTCGTAACACCCGAATCGGGTGGCGCACCCCAGCGGCGCGCGTCCCCCAGATTGGAGGGACCGGGACGGCGCGCAAGAGCGCGCCGGATGAAGCTTTCGTCATCCTAGCGCGCGGCTGCAACTCGACGTCGCGTGATGAAGGCGGCTGAAACGCGACTTGCTTCGCCACAGGCGAAGCCGCTCCAGATTTGGCTTCTCTAGGCTGCCTTGGCGGCGGCCCGGCCCGCGATCGCGTCGTCAAGGCCGTGCAACACGGCGGGTCGCCCGTCGCGGGCGACGAGCACACAGCCTTGCGGCACCTCGGTCCACTGCGCGCGATCACCGTCGAGCGGCTCGGAGACGATGACGAGATTTCCGTTGGTCTGGCGCCAATAGAGGGTCGGCGCGCGGCCGTCGGAGGCCCAGCGGAACGCATAAAGGTCGGTGCCATCCGTCAGGCAGGCCGTGAAGCGGAGCGCCTCACGCAGGCCGGCCTTCAGCATCAGGCCGTGGACGGCGTGCAACGTCGCCGCCATGCCGCCGATCGGGTCCGCCTCGACCCCGTAGGCGAAGGAGGCCAGGAACAAGGCCTCCGAATCGGTCGTGCCGGAGCGGTGGTGGTAGAGTTCGTCCGGAATCATCGCCTCGACGCGCCGTTTGATGGCGCAGAACTGGCCGATCTGGCCGTTATGCATGAACATCAACCGACCCACATGGAAGGGATGGCAGTTGGCGCGGGCGATGGCGGGACCGGTGGAAGCCCGCACGTGGGCGAAAAAGACCGACGCCTTCACCTGGTGGCAGAGATTGCGAAGGTTCTCGTCGGACCAGGCCGGCCGCACCTCGCGATAGACGCCCGGCTGAGACCGTTCGCCATACCAGCCGATGCCGAACCCGTCGCCGTTGGTGACCACCTTGGCCTCGGACGCACACAGGGACTGCGCGATCAGCGAGTGGGCGGGCTCGGCCACGAGGGCGTCGAGGAAGGTGGGCTCACCCTGGTAGGCGATCCATCGGCACATGCGGAATACCTCGCGGCACGATTGGGCTTTTCTAATTGTCGAGGATCGCGCCGCAAAAATTAACAAGCGTTTAAGGATGACGAAAGTTTTAAGACGCACTTCGCTCGGCGATCGCATGGAAAAACGTGCCCGTGACGCATCCGCGACGGCTGCCGGTCGGGGCCGAAGGTGCGCCATAGGCATCGCTCGCCTCGGCGAAGGCGTCGTCGCCTCCGAGGTCGAGGATCGAGGCATAGTGGAACTCGTGGCCGCGCAGCCGGGTGCCGGCCGGACCCAGGGCACCGTCCTGCAGGATCACCGCATCGCGGTAGCCGAGATGCAACCGTCGCTTGGCGTAGCTGGTCTCGACCCCGAGCAGGCCCGCCATGGCATGCCGCGTCCCTTCGGCGTCGACGAGCCCCTGCCCCAGCACCATGTAGCCGCCGCACTCGCCGTGGACGGGTCGGTCGAGCGCGAAGGTGCTTAGCCCGTCGAGGAAGCGGGCCGCCGCCGCAATCCGGCCGGCGTGAAGCTCCGGATAGCCGCCAGGCAGCCAGCAGGCATCGCAACCTGCGGGCGGAGCCTCATCGGCCAGCGGCGAGAAGATGTGCAGTTCCGCTCCGGCGGCGCGCCAGCCATCGACGATGTGGGGATAGAGGAACGAGAAAGCGGCGTCCTGCGCGACAGCGATGCGCTGCCCCGGCGGCCGCAGCGGAGAACGATCCTCCCCTCCTCCCTCGCGGGAGAAAGGGCCACCGCCAAGTCGCGGCGCCTGAGCGGGTAACTCCGACGCTCTCCGATCTCCCGTGAGCGGAGAAGGACGCGTACCCGCCACCTCGAGCAACGCGTCGAGATCGACGTGCTCGCTCACCACGTCGGCGGCGGCCTCGACACGGGCCTCGAGGTCACCGGTCTCGCCGGCCTGAACGAGGCCGAGGTGGCGCTCGGGCAGCACCAGCCTGTCGGTCCGCGGCACGGACCCCAGCACCGGGAGGCCGACGCGCGCCAGAGCATCGGAGACGAGCCGCCGGTGCCGCTCGCTGGCGATGCGGTTGAGGATGACGCCGGCGATGCGGATTCGCGGATCGTAGGCGGCACAGCCCGCCAGCAGCGCCGCGGCCGATTGCGACTGGCCGGAGCAATCATGCACCATCACCACAGGCCACCCCGTGAGGGCGGCGACGTCGGCGGAGGATCCTCCGGTTCCCTCCCCGGCCGGCACGCCGTCGAAGAGCCCCATCGAGCCTTCGCAGATGACGAGGTCGGCCTCGTCGGCTTGGGCCAGCCGGCGCAGCAGCACCTCGGGCATGGACCAGCTATCGAGATTGTAGCTAGGCCGTCCCGTGACGGCGGCGTGGAAGGCGGGATCGATATAGTCGGGGCCGTTCTTGCAGCCTGCGACCCTCAGGCCGCGCCGGCCGAGGGCCCGCATCAGTCCCAGCGTCAGCACGGTCTTGCCGGAGCCCGAGCGGGTGGCGGCGATGAGGAGACCCGGAGCGCTCATCGGAGCGGCTCGATCATGCCGAGAGCGAGATGCTGGCGCAGAGCCACGATCGACCCCACCGCCACGATGGCAGGCGACTTGAAGCCGTCGCGGTGGGCATCGGCGCGAGCGGTCGCGAGAGTGGTGATCAACACGCGCTGGCGCGGCGTCGTGGCGTCCGAGACGATGGCGACCGGCGTATCGGGCGCGAGCCCCCCCGCGATCAGACCGGCCGCGATATCGGCGAGATGCGTCATGCCCATGTAGAGGATCACCGGCAGGCCCGTCCGGGCGATCGACGCCCAGTCGCGCGGCGCATCGGCCTTGGCGAGATGGCCCGTCATCAGAATGACGCCCGTATTGGTGTCCCGCGTCGTGGCCGGGATGCCCGCATAGGCCAGCCCGCCGATGCCGGCCGTGACGCCGGGGATGATGCGGAACGGCACGCCGGCGCGGGTCAGGTCGAGGGCTTCCTCGCCGCCCCGGCCGAAGACGAACGGATCGCCCCCCTTGAGGCGCAGCACACGCCGGCCCTCGCGGGCGAGTTCGATCAGCCGCTCGGTGATATCGCCCTGTTTCGGCGACAGCTTGCCGCCACGCTTGCCGGCGAATTCGCGCGACGCTTCCGGCCCGGCGAAGTCGAGAATGCCATCCGACACCAGCGCGTCGTAGACGATGACGTCGGCGCTGCGCAGCGCGTGCAGGGCGTGGAGCGTCAGCAGCCCGGGATCGCCCGGTCCAGCACCGCAGAGCCACACGGTGCCGGGCGAAAAGACCGGCAGGGCGCCGGAGGCAGCGAGACGGGCAAGCGGATCGGTCACGGCCGGCAAAGCGTTTCTCTTTGTAAGGCAGGGCCTACAGCATACATGATCGGGCGATGACCGAAGCCCCCGTTACCCTTCGCCGCGGCTGGACCACGGGCGCCTGCGCCTGCGCGGCGGCGCGGGCCGCCTTCGAGGCGCTGCATGGCGCGGGCTTCCCCGATCCGGTGACGATCGCTCTGCCGGGTGGCGCGCGGCCGGCCTTTGCGCTGGCGCTGACGGAGCGCGGCGAAGACTTTGCCCGCGCGGGCGTCATCAAGGATGCCGGCGACGATCCGGACGTGACGCATGGTGCTCTGGTGGTGGCGACCGTGCGCGCGGCACCGCACGGCACCGGCGTCGGTTTCCGCGCCGGCGAGGGCGTCGGCACGGTGACGAGGCCTGGCCTGCCGATCCCTCCGGGCGAGCCGGCCATCAATCCCGTGCCCCGCGACATGATCCGCGCCGCGATCGCCGAGGCGGCGGCACTGCTGTGCGTCCCGGCCGATGCAGAGGTAGAGCTCTCCATCCCGGGCGGCCTGCTGCTGGCCGAGCGGACGCTGAACGGCCGACTCGGCATCGTGGGCGGCCTGTCCATCCTCGGCACGACCGGCATCGTGGTGCCCTACAGCTGCGCGGCCTGGATCGACACGATCCATCGCGGCATCGATGTGGCGCGGGCGCTGGGCCTCGGTCATGTGGCGGGCGCGACCGGGCACACGTCCGAAGTCGCCGTGCGGGCGCTCTACGGGCTCGACGAGCCGGCACTGATCGACATGGGGGATTTCGTCGGCGGCATGCTGAAATACCTGCGTCGCCGTCCCGTGGCGCGCGTCACCGTGGCGGGCGGCGTCGCCAAGATGACGAAGCTCGCGCAAGGCCTGCTCGACCTTCACTCGCGACGCGGCGAGGTCGACCGCGTCTGGCTTGCCGAGCGGGTGCGGGAGGCCGGTGGCGCGGATGCTCTCGCCGCTGCCGTGCTGGGCTGCAACACGGCGGCCGAGGCTTTCGAACTGGCCGAGGCCGAGCGGGTCGATCTCGGCGGCGTCGTGGCACAGCGGGCGCGACGCACCGCGGCGACCTGCCTCGGCCATGACGAGGGCCTCGATGTGGCGCTGTTCGACCGGACGGGGCGGTTGATCGCCCGCGCCGGCTAGCTGGGCCGTCACGGACCGATGCCGCCGCGGAATCGCCGGTGATACTCGGAATCGTACAAAGCGCTGTTGCCGAAATCCTCCGACGCGAGAGTTCGGCCGACGAGGATCAGGGCGGTGCGCTCGGCCGGCTCGGCTGCCAGTTGCGCCTCGATCGTACCGAGCGTGCCGCGCAGGATCCGCTGCTCGGGCCAACTCGCCCGGACCACCACTGCCACCGGCATGTCGGCTCCGTGCACTGGCAGCAGTTCGGCGACGACGCGCCCGAGCGCATGGATCGACAGATGGATGGCCAGCGTGGCGCCGGTCGTCCCGAAGGCCGCCAGGCTCTCGCCCTCGGGCATGGCGGAGGCGCGCCCCGAGGTGCGGGTGAGGACGACGGATTGCGCCACGTCGGGCAGCGTCAGTTCGGCCCCGAGCGCCGCGGCCGCCGCCGCGAAAGCGGGAACGCCGGGCGTCACCGTGTAGGGGATGTCGAGGGCACGCAAGCGGCGAAGCTGCTCGCCCATGGCGCTCCAGATGGAGAGATCGCCGGAATGGAGCCGTGCCACATCCTGCCCGGCGGCGGTGGCGGCGGAGAATTCCGCCACGATGGCGTCGAGATCGAGCGGTGCCGTATCGACGATCCGCGCGCCGGGCGGGCAATGATCGAGCAGAGCGGGCGGCACCAGCGACCCGGCATAGAGGCAGACGGGACAGCGAGCCAGGAGGTCGCGCCCCCGCAGCGTGATGAGATCGGGCGCGCCGGGGCCGGCGCCGATGAAATGGACGGTCATGGGTCGCGCCTTCCGGGTGACGGAATCGGTCGTACCGGGTCCGTACCCGACCAGGTGACACCCCTCGAATCCGATCCAACCGCGATGGCGCAGGTGGCATCGGCGACGGCGATGCGCGTCACCACGAGCTGCGCATCCGGTCCTGCAGCCGCCAGAGCCGAGGCCTCGGCCACCGACGGGATGCCGTGACAGGCGCGGGCGGCCTCGGAGATGATCGTGACGCGGTCCTCCGTGCCGGTCAGGGCGGCTTTCGGGAGGATCAGCACCGGCAGGCCGAGCAGGACGGCGGCATCGCGCAGGGCCGGACGATCCTTCTCGGCGATAGTGGCGAGGCTCGTCGGCCACCCGGCAAGCTCCGGCGGCAGACGGCTCAGCGCCTCGCGAACGAGCGCCGCCAGAGACTCGGCCGTCGCGGCCTTGCGGAAGCCGACACCGATCGAGAGCCGCGCGTCCCTTCTCCCGCCTGCTGGAGAAGGTGGCCCGACACCGTCGGGTCGGATGAGGGGAAGCGCGACCGTCCCGGGTTCCCTCGTCCGCCCTCGCTCGGGGAGGGCCGTTTCACCTTCAGGCGAGAGAGGGGACGCGCCCGACGATTGAGGTTCATCCCTCACGGCTTCACCCACGACCACATCGTCACCGGCATGGCGGGCCGCCAGCCGTGGAAGCTGCCGATCGCATCGGCCTCGGCATGGCCCAGCGTTGTCAGAGCACCGCCATCACGCCGGAAGCGTTCGATCAGCAGCGCCTGCGTTTCGATCGTGACGGCATTGACGACGAGCCGCCCTCCCACACCGAGCGCCGCCGCGCAGGCGTCGAGCACCCCCGCCCCCGTCGCGCCGCCGCCGACGAACACGGCATCCGGCGTCGGAAGCCCCGCCAGCGCCTCGGGCGCCTCGCCTTCGACGACGGCGAGGCCGGACACGCCCAGCGTCGCGGCATTGCGCCGGATCACCGCAGCGCGATCGGGATGGCGCTCGACCGCCTGGGCGCGGTTCGCCGGATGAGCCAGGATCCACTCGATCCCCACCGAGCCCGAGCCGGCGCCGACGTCCCACAGAACCTGTCCGGGTCGTGGTGCGAGCCGCGCCAAGGTGACGGCACGCATATCCGCCTTGGTGATCTGACCGTCGTGCTCGAAGAGCCTGTCGGAGCGGCCCGGCACCAGGGACAGGCCCTCACCCGCGCCCGCGACCTCGATTCCGATCGTGTTCAGAGGATCGATCCCGTCGAGCGTAAAATTGTCCGCGGTTGCGGTCCGGGACCGCTCGCGTGGGCCGCCCATGGCTTCGACCACCGTCACGATCGAGGCGCCGAAGCTGCGGCCGCGCAGCAGCGCCGCCACCTGGGCCGGGGTCGAGGCATCGGCGGAAAGCGCCAGGATGCGGGCACCCGGGCGCAGAGCGGGGATCAAGGTCTCGATCGGCCGGCCGCAGAGCGACAGCGGCACGCAATCCTGCATCGCCCAGCCCAGCCGCGCCGTGGCGAGCGTGAAGGCAGAGGGCTGCGGATAGCAGCGCATCTCGGCCGGCGGCACGAGACGGGCCAGCACCGCGCCGATTCCGTAGCAATAGGGATCGCCGCTGGCCAGCACCGCCACCGGTGTCCCGCGGCGCGCCAGGATCGCCGGATAGGTCTCCTCCATCGGCGAGGCCCAGCGCAGCGTCTTGGCTCCGACCGGCCCAAGCAGCGCCAGATGGCGGCGACCGCCGACGATCAGCGAGGCTTGCGCCAACACGCCCAGGGCCGCAGGAGAGAGACCCGCGCGCCCGTCTTCGCCGATGCCGACCAGCGTCAGCCAGGGTCCGGCGCTCATCGCAAGCCTCCGGCGTCCGGGCCCTCGAAGTCATGAAGCTCCTGATCCTCGGCGGCACCACCGAAGCCTCGGCCCTGGCTCGTGCCCTCGCCGGGCGTGCCGACCTGCAGCCGATCCTGTCGCTGGCCGGACGCACGGCCTCTCCCGCCCTGCCCGCGATCCCGCACCGGATCGGCGGCTTCGGCGGAGCGGCGGGGCTCGCCGACTATCTCGCCCGCGAGGCCGTCGACGCCGTGGTGGATGCCACCCACCCCTTCGCGGCCCGAATCTCGGCCAACGCGGCGGAAGCCTGCGCGGCCCGCGATCTGCCGCTCCTGGTGTTCACCCGCCCGCCCTGGCAACCCGGCCCCGGCGATCTCTGGACCGACGTGGCGGACCTCGACGCCGCCGCTCTGGCTCTCGGCGATTCGCCCCGCCGCGTTCTGTTGACCGTGGGGCGCCTCGGCCTCGCGGCTTTCAAAGCGGCCCCGCAGCACAGCTACCTGATCCGCACCATCGATCCACCGCAGGCCGGTGATCTTCCGCCCGACCACGTGGTGATCGTCGGCCGAGGTCCGTTCCGCCTCGACGACGAGCTCGAGCTGATGCGCGGCGAGCGGATCAAAATCGTGGTGACCAAGAACAGCGGGGGCCCGGCGGCGGCGGCCAAGCTCGAAGCCGCACGGCAACTGGGCCTGCCGGTGCTCCTGGTCGGCCGCCCCCAGGTCATCGGAGCGCCATCCGAGACCGACACGCTCGCCGAGGTGCTGGACTGGATCGAGGCTCACCGCCCGGCTCCATAGGTTCGCGGCGACAGCATCCAGCGCCGGCCGCCCTGACCCGCGACCCAGCGCGTCTCGCTCGACCCGACGACGACGAGCGTCGCCATATCGACCAGCGCCGCATCGGCTTCGCCGAGGCTCGTCAGGTGGATCCGCTCGTCGGGCCGGCCGACAGCGCGGGCAAAGGCGACCGGCGTAGCCTCATGCTTCAAGGCGCGCAGATGCGCGAAAGCCTCGCCGAGCCGCCCCGGCCGAGCCTTCGACGCGGGATTGTAGATCGCCAGGACGAAATCGCCCTCGGCCGCTGCCGACAGCCGGCGCAGCACGATCTCCCAAGGCTTGAGATTGTCGGAGAGCGAGATCGCGCAGAAGTCGTGACCCAGCGGAGCACCGAGCCGCGCCGCCGCTGCCTGCATGGCGGAAAGGCCGGGCACCACCCGCAGCGCTACGGCGCGAAAGGCGGGATCGGCATCGAGCGCCTCGAAAACGGCCGCCGCCATGGCGAAGACTCCCGGATCGCCGCCCGACACCACCGCGACATGCCGCCCCTGCAGCGCCAGCGAGAAGGCCTGGCGGGCGCGGTCGATCTCGACGCGATTGTCGGAGGCATGACGGGCGAGGCCCCGCCGCTCCGGAACCCGCGCCACATAGGGAATGTAGCCGACGAGATCGGTCGCCTCGTCGAGCGCCGCCTGAGCCTCCGGCAGAAGCCAATCGGCCGGGCCGGGACCGAGGCCGACAACGGCGAGGGAACCGGCGGTCACGGCCGCCGCCCTCGCCCGGGCACTAGGACCATCGAGAAATACGGCGCCGCATCGTCGTGTTTGTCCGAAAGCGGCATCACCACTTCGGCCGCCATCGTGCCGCGCTCGACATAGACGGCGCGCTCCAGCAGCCCCGTCTCGACCAGCGCCGCCCGGACTTTCGGCAGGTTGCGGCCGAGCTTCATCACCACGGCGGCATCCGCCCGAGCGAGGCGGTCGGTGAGCGAGGCCGCGTCGAGCGTTCCGGGTAGGACCGTCAGCACGTCGTCGCCCCAGGTCATGGGTTCGCAGGCTGCCGTCCAGCAGCCCGACATGCCAGTGACGCCCGGCACGATCGTGCAGGGAAACCGCTCCCTGAGCCGGATGTAGAGATGCATGAAGGAGCCGTAGAACAGCGGATCGCCCTCGCAGAGCAGCGCCACGTCGCGCCCGCTCGCAAGATAGGAAGCCAAATGCTCGGCAGCCTCGGCGTAGAAGGCCGACAGTTGCCCGACGTAGTCCGGATGGTCGAAGGGGATCTCGACCGTCACCGGATAAAGCAGCGGCAGTTCCTCGGCCCCGTCGCGGATCCAGCGATCCGCGATGGCGCGGGCATTGCCGCGCCGGCCCCGCTTGGCGAAATAGGCGACGACCGGTGCCGCTTCGAGCGCCCGCACCGCTTTCACGGTGAGGAGCTCGGGGTCTCCCGGCCCGAGGCCCACTCCGGTCAGGCGCCCGACGCTCATTCCTCGTCGCTCGCCAGCGCGTTGACGGCAGCCGCCGTCATGGCGCTGCCGCCTTTTCGGCCCCGGACCACGAGCGCCGGAACACGGCCGAAGTCTAGCAAAGCTTCTTTCGATTCCATCGCCCCGACGAAGCCCACCGGCATGCCGACGATCGCGGCCGGCATGGGCGCGCCCTCGGCGATCATCTCCAGAAGGTGGAACAGGGCGGTGGGCGCATTGCCGATCGCCACGACGGCGCCGGCCAGCCGGTCGCGCCACAGCTCCACGGCGGCGGCCGTGCGGGTCGTGCGGAGGTCGGCGGCGAGGCCCGGCACGCGGGCGTCGTTCAGCATGCAGACCACGTCGTTGCCGGCCGGCAGGCGCCGTCGCGTGACGCCGTCCGCCACCATGCGAACGTCGCAGAGGACCGGAGCACCGGCCCGCAACGCCGCCTTGGCGGCCGCGACCGCACCGGGGGTGAAGCGAATGTCGGCCGTGGCATCCACCATGCCGCAGGCATGGACGATGCGCACCGCCACCGGCTCCTCGGTGGCGTCGAAGGCGCGCAGATCCGCCTCCGCCCGGATCATGGCGAAGGACTTGGCATAGATGGCGGCGCCGTCGCGGATGTAATCGTAACTCACGGGTGCCGGTCCCAAGTCAGCGTGGTCTTCAGCAGGCGATGAGCCTCCTCGGCATCGAGCCCCGACGCCACAGGTGCGTCGGCGGCGGTTCCGTCCGCCACGAGGCCATAGCGACCCTCCGTGCCGACGAGCGTCAGCGAGGCCGGGCCCGGATGGGCGCAGCCCTTGGCACAGCCCGACACGTGAAGCGCGATGCCGTCCGCGCCATCGCCGGGACCGAGCAGCTTCGCCCAGCGCGCCGCATCGTCGAGCACCGGCGTGGTGCCGCGGCGGCAGCCGGGCGCGCCCGCGCAAGCGGCGACGCGCAGCCGGGGATCGGCCGAATCGACGATCCAGCCCGCCGCCACACAGGTCTCCGCCAGAGCGGCGGTAGCTTGCACCGAGAGGCCGGGCACCAGGAGGGCGCGCCACGGCGTGATGCGCAATTCCGAGGCACCGGCGCGCTGCGCACCGCGGGCGAGAGCGTCGAGCTGTGTCGCGTCGAGTCGGCCAAAGGGAGCGGCGACGCCGAGGGCATCGGCAACGGCGAGACGGCCGACGCATCTAGGAATGATCGGTGAGATTGGAGTCCGCGTCGCCCCCTCCACCACGCTGCACGTGGTCCCCCTCCCCCGCTGCGCGAAGGAGGAGTAGCTCGGAGGGCGCCGTAGTCCTCCCCCGTCTACGGGGGAGGGGGACCGGGCGGAGCCGGGTGGAGGGAGCGAAGCCGGGTCTGCGCGCTCTAGACCCACATGGGCAAAAATCGCGGCCGCTCCGACCGACTTCACGAGGTCGCGCATCCGGTGCAGGCGGGGGTCTGTCGCGGAAGCTTCGACAAAGACCCGGGTGAGAGCGATCGCCGTCTCCGACAGCGAGACCGCGGCGCAGAACACCGCAGTGCCCTCGGCCCCGTCGAGCCGCACCGCGAAACGCCCGTCCCGCATCGCCTCGAACCGCAGGTCGGCCGACACTTCGCCGAGCGGCATCGTGCCTCCGTCCGAGACCGCGAACCCAAATTTGGACGGCAGCGCCCCGAGTCCCTCGGCTTCGGCCAGCGCGGCTTCCAGCGTCGCGACCGTCGGGCGAATGTCGAAAGTCGCGGCAGGATCGAGTCCCATCAGCGGGCTCGCCACGACGTTGCGGCGCGATTCCGCCTCGGCGTCGGCGTCGAGCAGGCCCATGGCATCGAGCTCGGCCGTCAGAGCCGGGAGGCTCGCTTCCGTCACGCCGCGGATCTGCAGGTTGGCGCGGGCCGTGAGGTCGAGCAATCCATTGCCGTGACGCGCCGCTGCCGCCGCGATACCGATGGCCCGCCCGACCGACAGCGTCATGCCGCGCGGCTTCACCCGCACGATCAGCCCATCGCCGCTCATCATCGGGCGCAGCGCCCCTGGGCACCAACCGACGCGCATCTCCGCGAGAGCGCTCATGCGGCCTGCCTCAGCTCGGCCAGGATGGCAGCCGTCGAGTTGCGGCGGGATTGCCAATAGCCGCGGGTCTGCGCCTCGGCGAAACGATCCGCCGTCGCGCGGGCTGCCGCGGGATTGGCGTCGACCATGAAGCTCCGGACCGTATCGTCGCCGAGGGTCGCGTCGAACAGGAGATCGAAGTGGCGGCTCGGCGCGGCGTCCGACGTCGCGGCGAAGCAGAACAAAGCATCCACGGTCTCGGCGATCTCGGCCGCACCACGGAAACCGTGGCGCATCTGACCTGCGATCCAGCGGGGGTTGGTGGCCCGGGCCCGCACCGCCCGTGCCACCTCTTCGGACAGGGTCCGGACCTTGATGGTTCCGGGCACCGTGGCGTCGGCGTGGTAGAGCGCCGGCGCGGTGCCGAGAGCCGCCGCCGCAGCCGCGAAGCCGCCCTCGTGCTCGGCGAAGGTGTCGGAGGACAGCACGTCGACCTCGGGCAGGTCGGCGACGTGGAGATAGCTGTCGGCCAGCGCCACGCGGTCGCGGAAGGCATCCGAGGCCCGCCCTGCCGCGTCTGTCCCGGCATAGGCATGGGATGTCCCGGCGAGATAGCGCTCGCCGAGCTCGGCCCGGCTCTCGAAGCTGCCGGCCGATACCGCACGGGCGAGGCCGAGGCCGTAACGGTCCGGCGCTCCGCCGAAGACGCGTTCGGCCGCGCCGTCGCCGGCCCGACGCGCTGCCGCGAGCGGGTTCCAATCATCGTCCTCGTCGAGCGCCGCCACGGCCCGGGCGGCGGCATCGAAGAGCGCGATCTGCTCCGGGAACGTGTCGCGGAACAGGCCGGAGATGCGCAGCGTCACGTCGACCCGTGGCCGGTCGAGCCGTGCCGCCGGCAGGATCTCGAACCCGTCGACGCGGGTCGAGCCCTGATGTCAGCGCGGCCGCACGCCCATCAGGGCAAAGGCCTGGGCGAGGTCGTCCCCCCCGGTGCGCATGGTTGCGCTGCCCCAGAGATCCATGACGAGGCGCCGCGGCCAGTCGCCGTGATCCTGGGCGTAGCGGTTGGCGAATTCGGCGGCCGAGCGAAGGCCGATCTCATAGGCGGTGCGGGTCGGGACCGCGCGCGGATCGACCGAATAGAGGTTGCGGCCCGTCGGCAGGACGTCCATGCGTCCCGCCGCCGGAGAGCCGGCCGGTCCTGGCCGCACGAAACCCCCGTCGAGCGCCAGCAGCAGACCGGCGGTCTCGGCCATGCCGCAACCCGCGAAGGCGATTCCGCGCGCATCGTCTGTCGCGCCGAAGACGTGCAGCCCATCGCCGATGCGGGCCTCCTTGATGTCGCAGAGCCAATTGTCGAGCCGGACCAACGCGGTCTCGACATCGTCCCCGGGATCGATCCCGCAATCGGCTGCGAGCCCACTGTCGCGCGCCTTGTCGAGGATGGCCTGGCCGAGCAGCCGGGCGCGTCGAGCGTCGAGGCCCTGCGCTTCGGCAAATTCGTCGAAAAGGGCTTCGATCTCGGCCGTCGCGCCATGCGTTCCGGCGGCGACGAGCGGTGGCGTGAGATGCCCGACCGTGACGGCGCCGATGCGACGCTTCGCCAGAGCGGCCTCTCCGGGGTCGCTGACGATGAAGGGATAGACCACCGGCACGGCCCCCAGCACCGCCTCGGGCGCGCAGGCGGCGGAGAGCGCCACGGCCTTGCCGGGCAGCCATTCCAGCGTGCCGTGCGTGCCGAGGTGGATCAGCGCGTGGATTCGCTCGACCTCGCGCAGCCAGATGTAGAAGGCGATGTAGCCGTGGCGCGGCGGCAGGGCGCCGTCATGATAATCGGCGCGACGGTCGCCGCCTTGCCCCCGATCGGGCTGAACGGCCGTGACCAGCCCTCCGGCACGATGGATGCGGAAGGCGAAGCCGCGCTCTGTCAGGTCGGGATCAGCGGCGGGATCGCCCCAGCGCGCCATCACGGCGTCGCGGAAGGGCTCGGGAAGGCCGTCGAAGGCTTGCCGATAGGCCTCGATTGGTAGAACCGGGGTTGGCCGGCCCGCGGTCAAGTGGGCCATCGTGGCGGCGGTGTCGGCGAGCGCCGCCACGTCGTATCCGGCCGCGGCCAGCGAGGCCGCGATGCCGGCGAGGCTGGCCGGGGCGTCGAGCCCGACCGCGTAGCCGCCGCGCCCCGCTTTGCCGGGGTAATCGGAGAGGATCAGCGCCAGGCGGCGCGCCGCACGCGGCGTTCGGCGCAGCAGCGCCCAGGCGAGGGCGAGGTCGGCCGCATGGGCCACGCGGTCGAGGTCCGGCCGATGCAGGACGGGCGAGAATTCGCGCTCGGCATCCGGCGCGCCGGCCTCCTTGAAGGAGATCGCGCCGGCCAGGACGCGGCCATCGACCTCGGGAAGGACGACATTCATGGCGAGGTCGGCGGAGCGCAGGCCGCGGTCGCTCGCCGCCCAGGCGTCGCTGGCGCTGCCGGACTGGATTACCTGCAGCACGGGGACGCCGGCGCGATCGAGCACCGTGCCGTCCTCGCCCCGGCGGGCCGAGAAGGCGGTGGTGTTGAGCACCACGTCGGGCGGATCGTCGGAGAGACGCTCCGCCAAGGCGTCGGCGGCCTCGTCGTCCTTGAGGCTCGACACCGCGAAAGCCGTTACCCGGGCGCCGCGCGCCTGCAAAGCGTCGGCGAGCGCCTCGACCGGCGCCGTGTCGCCCGCCAGCAGCGCCGAGCGATAGAACGTCAGAAGCGCGTGGGGCGCGTCTCCTCCTCCCCCACCGGGGAAGGGAGACCGCGCGTCAGCGCGGTGGAGGGGGCCGCCGCCATGCGGACCGGACGAAGGTTGCGTCTCCGGCGGGGCAGATCCCGAGAAGGTGGCGATTGCGTCGCCCCCTCCGCCATGCTTCGCATGGTCCCCCTCCCCCAAAGGGAGAGGAGACGCACGGCAGAGGTCGGGGACGACGAAGCCCGCGGGTAGCGCCGCGGGCTCGGCCCAGTCCACATCTTGCCCGATGCGCGACGCCACGAACCGCATCGCCTGCCGCAGGTTCTCCGGACCGCCCTCGCGGAAATAGCGCCAGAGCCGGCGCAGATCCTTTTCAGGCAAGGTCGAGAGTGCGTCGAGGCGCGGGTCGAGTTGCTCGCAGCCCGGCACCGCCGCCAGATGGAACCCCTGACGACGCGCCGCGGCGCCGAGCTCCTCGAGCCCGTAGCGCCAATAGTCGAGTCCGCCGAGGATCCGCACCAGCACCAGCTTCGCCCGAGCGGCCACCTTCTCGACGTAGAGATCGACCGAGAATGGATGCTGCAGGGTCTTCAGCCCCGCCACGCGCAGGCTCGGAAGCCCAGCGACGCCCGCCACCGCTCCCGCCAGCGCGACGAGATCCCCGTCCGAGAAGGACAGGACCACCACGTCGGCCGGCGTCTGGGCGAGATCGATCGCGGCCGGTTCGGCGTCGAGCGTTCCTTGGGCGAGCGGCAGGAGATGCATCGGGTGATCTTATTCCGACCTCACGCGCCGATGTCGACCGCGATGGCGGCCCGATCGAGCCCCTTCTCGCCGATCACGACGAGCCGGCCGCGCCTGGCCTCGCCGGCACCCCAGGCGCGGTCGAACTGCTGGCGGAAGCGTGTACCGACCCCCTGAACGAGAAGCCGCATCGGCTTGCCGTCGACGGCCAGGAACCCTTTCATGCGCAGGACGTCGTGCCGCTCGGCCACCAGGCCGAGCTTGCGCAGGAAGGCATCGGGATCGGCCAGCGGCGGAACGTCGAGCACGAACGAGTCGAAATCGTCGTGGTCGTGCCCCTCCTCGCTGTCGTGGTGCGAGGGCCGGTTGGCGAGGTCGTCTTCCGCGGCGGCGGAAATGCCGAGCAGCACGTCGGCGTCGATCCGGCCCTCGCGCGTCGCCACGAGCTTCACGGCACGGGGAATGGCGGCGCGGATCTCGGCCGCGACTGCGTCGAGCCGCTCCGGCGAGAGCAGATCGGCCTTGTTGAGCACGACGAGGTCGGCACAGAGGAGTTGGTCCTCGTAGACCTCCTCCAGCGGATTGTCGTGGTCGACCGAGCCGTCGGCGGCGCGTTGGGCGGCGAGCTTGGCCGGGTCATCGGCGAACCGCCCCTCCGCCACCGCGGCACCGTCCACCACCGCCACGACACCGTCGACCGTGACGCGCGAGCGGATCGCCGGCCAGTCGAAGGCCTTGACCAGCGGCTTCGGCAAGGCGAGGCCGGACGTCTCGACCACGATATGGTCGGGACGCGGATCGCGGGCCAGCAGCGCCTCGATGGCGGGGA
>JAYVMK010000359.1:0-5498 GCA_043758995.1 Lichenibacterium sp.
CGACCCCCGCGCGTTCGTCCTTGGGCGGCTTACGGACGCCGGCCATGAGCCCGGACGCACGACCTGTGCCGGCCGCCGTCCGTAACCCTTCACCATGCACGTCGTTCCAAGCGACCTATGGCCTGCTCCGAACCCGACGTTCAATGCCATGAGCGCTCGTCCTGCCTTGTTCTTAGTGACTGCACGCAGCGACCGCCCGACATTGTCGGAAGCCACGTGCTGCTCGCAGCTGGCCGCGTGCCCAACACGGCTGACCTCGGTCTGGACATGGCCGGGGTGGCGACGGACCTCCGAGGCTTCATCGCGGTCGACGATCGCCTCGCCACGTTCGTGCCGGGCATTTGGGCGCTGGGCGACTGCAATGGGCGCGGCGCCTTCACGCACACTAGCTACAACGACTTCGAGATCGTCGCCGATGTCGCGAACCGCAAGGTGAGCGAACGCATTCCCTGCTATGCCCTTTACACGGACCCGCTACATCCACCCGACAGTATCGGAACTGATCCCCACCCTAGCCAGTGAACTGCGAACTGTGGGCTGATCGACGGAATCGACGTCGCCATAGCATTCTCCCTGGGACACGAGATGTCCAATCACCGGCCTCTCAGGGAGACCATGATCTAGATTTGGGATCCCTCAAGCGCGCGCCGACATCATCGACGTCCCCCCCGAGATATCGGGGTGGTGGGAACGAGGACAATCACGCGTCGCTTTCTAAGGCTTCTGCGAGCGACGGTCCGCAGGGTGCCCAGCCAAGGAGCCGACGCGCGTTGGTGGCGCGAACGCGGCAGTTGGTGGCCAGCGCCACTTGCGCGACAGGGCCGATCTCCGCCGAGGCCTCGTCCAAGGACCAGCTCGATGTCCGGCCGCCGAAGCCGAGAGCGTGGCTGATCGCTTCCGCCGTAGTCAGGAAGCTGGATTCGCCGGCTTCCGCGAAGAAGAACGCGCCCGACGGCGCCTTCTCGGCTGCGAGGCCATACAGGGCCACCAGGTCACCGATGTACACATTCGACCAGATCGGTTCGCCCCGCCCGACGAAGGCGCCGACCCCGATCAGGTGCGACTTCGCGATGAGCGCCGGGATCTGGTGACTGTCGGCCTTCAGGCCCCGACCTCGACCATAGACAAGCGTCGGACAGATCACCGCGGTCCGGATGCCTTCCGTGACGCCCGCGCAGCGGACCATTCGGTCGACCGCGATCCGCGGCAGGCGGTGGACCATGGGCGCATAGGGCTGGTCGTCGTCGAAGACCGCCGTGCCGGCGAACTCGCCTTTGGCATCGTCGACGACGATGCTCGATCCGCTGGTATGGATCAGGCCTTTTCCGGTGCCGGTCAGGGCCACCACCAACGGTCTGACCAGATCGATGTCGTCGGCTTCGGCGGTGTTGATCGTCACGTCGGAGGCCGCCACGCCGTAGGCGATCGCGGTGGCATCGGTCAGGTCGCCGAGGACGGGTTCTATCCCTCGGCTCCGCAATGCCGAAGCGTTCTCGTTCGACCGGACGAGGCCGAGAACCTGATGTCCGCCGTCGCGGAGGTGTTCGGCGACCGATCCACCGATGTAGCCAGACGCTCCCGTCACGAAGATTTTCACGGCGAGTTCCTCGCGTTATGACCGGTCCCTTAGCGGGCGCGATTGGGATGTCGTGGACGTTCCGGCGAGACTGGCTTCAAGGGACGCTGGTGGTTGACGCCGCCTACATGGTTTGGCCGCCTGCCACGACGATCTGCTGGCCGTTCACCCAGTAGGCGGCGTCCGAGGCCAGGAAGACGGCGACGTTAGCGATTTCGTCGGGCCTGCCGATGCGGCCGAGAGGCGTCGCATTGATCAGGAAGTCGTAGAAGGCCTTGGTCGCAGGGTCGTCGCTCGCGGATCCTTCGGTTTCGATCAGCCCCGGATTCACGCTGTTGACGCGGATCTTCCGCGCGCCGAGTTCCTTCGACAGCGCCACGGTGATGGAGTCGACCGCGCCCTTCGTGGCGGCGTAGACGGAGCTGTATGGGGGCGCCATCTTGCTCACGCCCGAGCCGATGTTGATGATCGACCCTCCCTTTTCGCCGAACAGCGGGACGGCAGCCTTGGTCGACAGCAGCAGGCCCGTGACGTTCAGGCCGAACTGGCGGTGGATGTCCTCTACGGTCACCTGCTCGATGGGGGCGTAGCCGTAGACCCCGGCGTTGTTGACCAGCACGTCGAGCGTACCGGCGGTGTCGCCGATCGTGGCGAAGACGCGCCTGATGTCATCCTCCTTGGAGAAGTCACCCTGCACCGCCCGGGCTCGCCCTCCCGTGGCGAGGATGGCGGCGACCGTCTTGTCGGCCCCCTCCCGGCTCGTTGCGTAGTTGACGATCACCGTCGCCCCCTCGGCCCCGAGGCCCCGGGCGATGGCGGCGCCGATGCCCTTTGATGCGCCCGTGACGAGGGCGGTCTTGCCTGACAGCGTGTTCATTGGGTGGTCCTTATGGATGTGTACCGCCCGCGTGGGCGTGGGGCCGACGAGCTGCGTCGAAGCCGATCCGGCATGGGACGAAGCGCTCGGTGGATCGGGGATGGTCGTCTCGCCGGACGTACCGGCGGGGCCGATTACAGTCGCGTGCCGCCGTCGACCTGGATCGTCGCGCCAGTGATCCAGCGTGCGGCGTCGGAAGCGAGGAACGCGACTACGTCCGCGACATCCATTGGCTGGCCGATGCGCTTGAGGGCCTGCATGCCGAACACGGCGGCCTTTCCGGCCTCTGAACCTACGAACGCCGTCATGTCCGTCTCGATGACGCCAGGCGCGACGGCATTGACCCGCATGCCCCGTCCACCGAGTTCCGCCGCGAACTGCAACATCATGGTGGCGACGGCGCCCTTGGAAGCGCCGTAGGCCGATCGTCCGCCGAAGGCCATGCGGGCGCCCATCGAGGAGACGAGGACCAGGCTGGCCTCCGCCGACAGCATGGGCAGGAGCTGCTGGACGAGGAAGTACGGCGCGCGGACGTTCACGGCGAAGATGCGGTCGAACTCCTTGACCGTCTGCTCCTCGATGACAGCCTCGTTGGAGATCCCGGCGTTCGAGACGAAGATGTCGAGCTTGCCATCGAGTGCGGTGAGAACCCGCCGAGCCAACTGGTGCGGACCATCGGGAGCGCCGAGGTTGGCGGTGATCGCCTCGGCCCGTCCACCCTCGGCCTTGATCTCGGCGACGAGCCGGTCGGCTTCCTCCTTGCCCGTATTGTAGTGGGCGAAAACCCGCGCCCCTTCGGCGGCCATTCGGATGGCGATGGCGCGTCCGATGCCGCGTGAGGCGCCGGTGACGAGGGCGGTCTTACCTTGAAGGTCGTGCATGGGGAAACTCCGGTTGAAGCGACTGACGACGCGACGGAGTCGCGGGCGGGCCCTTTGGATCGTGGGGGTGAGGTGTTCGGCGAACGTCGCCGGTGAAATCGCGAGGCGTTGCCCGCGTTCGTCGCTTCAGGCCGGCCAGGCCGATGCCCGGACCACGCTGCAGAAGTTGCCGCGTCTGAAGTTCGGGTCCTTGTCGGCTATGACGTCGGCCTTGACGTTGCCGAAGGTCGTGTCCGGCTTGTGCTTGATGCCGTCGTAGAAGGCTTGGAGGATGTCCTCCTTGAAGTGCGGTGTTCGCGGATGGGCGTGGACCACGGCGTCGCGAACCTCGGCTTCGTAGCGGTCGTAGGTGAGCCCGAGCACGTCCATCTCGACGCCCGCGGTGACGAGGGCCACGACCGGATGCATATGCTTCGGGATACCGGGTGTCGTGTGCAGCGCGATCGCGGCCCAGACCGTGTCGACGTCAGCCCGTGAGATACCGTGGCCGGCGAGGAACGCCCTGGCGGCATTCGCACCGTCGACCTCGAACCGCTCGTCGGGCGTGCTGTGTCCCGGCATGAGACCGACGTCGTGGAACATGGCGCCCGTGTAGAGAAGCTCGGCGTCAGTCTTGAGCCCGCGCTCCAGTCCGGCAAGTGCGCCGAAGTAGTAAACGCGGCTGGAATGGTGGAAGAGCAGGTCCGGCTCGGTGTCCCGAACGAATTCGGTGACGGCTCGCGCCAGCTTCGTGTCGGGAATCGAGACTCCATGGATTGACGTGGTCATTGCATGGTCTCCTTGTCGGAAATGGTCCGCGGAGAACGAATTCGCCCCACCGCTCCTAAAGCCGAATCTATTCATTCACGCCATTGTCAGTAGCCACTGATTTCAACTTTGTTATATTTGCGCTATGAATGATCGCCTGATCGCCCTCAAGCTTTTCGTGCGCGTGGCGCAGACCGCGAGCTTCTCGTCGGCAGGGCGGGAACTCGGGCTCTCCCAGCCCTCGGCGTCTCGCATCATCGCCGGTCTCGAAACCGAAGTCGGCGTGTCGCTCTTCACGCGGACGACGCGTGCGGTGACGCTGACCGACGCCGGCACGCAATACTTGGCCCGGATCGAGCCGCTCCTGATCGCGCTGGAGGAAGCCGATCTCGAAGCTCGGGGTACGGCGGAGCTGCGTGGGACGTTGCGCATCGGCATGTCGTCGAGCCTCGGCATCCGCGAGGTTATCCCGAGGCTGGGTCCCTTCATGAACCGCCATCCGGCTCTTCGCGTCGAACTGCTGATGGACGATCACCGACAGCACCTCGTCGCCGAGGGCGTCGACGTCGCGCTGCGGTTCGGGTCCATGTCCGACTCCACGGCGGTGGCGCGGCGGATCGCGGTGTGGCCCCGCGTCCTGGCGGCGTCCCCGGCCTATCTCGCCGGCAAGGGCGTCCCCACCACGCCGGCCGAACTGGCGAACCATGCCTTCGTGCTCGGTCCGGGCCATGCGCCGGTGTGGTCGTTCCGCAAGGACAAGCAAAAGGTCACGGTCAACGTCGAGAGCCGCTTGACCGCAACGGTCCACGAGGCCGCGATCGCCGCCGCCGTGGCCGGGCTCGGCATCGTCTCCTCGGTCCTTGGCGGATGCAGCCGGGAACTGGCCGTCGGCACTCTGATCCGCGTGCTGCCGGATTGGGAGATGGAGACCGTGGAACTCCATGCCGTGTTCGCCAGCGGGCATGCCGCCAAGCCGTCCGCGCGCGCGCTCGCCGAATTCCTTCTCGCGGAATTGGCAGGCGTTTGAGCGACGGCTACACGGCCGACGAGCTTGGTCCACGGCCGTTTCGATCCGTCGCCGTCACATTCGACGCTCACGCCTTGAGAAAGGCCAGCAAGTCCGCGTTCAGTCTGTCCTTCTGCGTGACCAATAGGCCGTGCGAGCCGCCTTCGTAGACGATGAGCTTGGCATCTTTGACGATCTTCGCCGTGAGGTCGCCGGAGATCTGGATCGGCACGATCTGGTCGTCGCTGCCGTGGATGACGAGCGTCGGGACGGTGATCTTCTTTAGGTCGTCCCGGAAGTCCGTCTCGGAGAGGGCGTGTCGCAAACTTCTGACGTTGATGGTTCGTTAGCCACGACGGCCGATTTTGCCGCCTCCTATCTGGAGGCCGTCATGATCCTGTCCGCCATCGC
>JAYVMK010000360.1:0-10448 GCA_043758995.1 Lichenibacterium sp.
AAAATGGGCGCATAGGCTGGCGGGATGTAGGCCGGAGCGCGGCGTGGCAGATCGGCGGCGGACGCGCCGGACAGGGCCGAACCGCCCAGGACGGCCGACATCGCCACGGCCGCCAACAACAGATGCTTCATCACTGAACTCCCGAACCCACGCGATACACTGCCACGCTTGCGAACCACACACCGGTTCGTCAGCGCCGACGACAAATGTTTACCTTAGAGAGGGGCTCAGAACCAAATATGGCTACAAATTGTCTAACATTGAATACAGGGTATCAACCATAATCTAGCTGTTTACGTTTTGTTTACTCTGCCTATTCGCCAGTACGATGGCTGCAGAGGGCGGAGCAAGAAATCGATCGGCGCCGATTACCAGGGTGAAGATTGAATTAAACCGCGGTCTGCACTTGCTCTGCAGCCGCGGCGGTGAGCGGCATCGTCTGCCGGTGGTGGTCGCCCGGATCGAGGATCCGTCTTCTGGCCAACCCGAGCTCAACGGCTCGCGCCTCTCGCCTTCGAAAGAGCGCCCGCCAAACCCCGGCTTGCGAATGCCTTCATTTCGAATGGTCGAGGACGCGCCCCCTTCTCCCTGCGAAATAAGGGGCGCGAGGCGCTGCATGAGAGGTGCTCAGGCGCCTCCGAGCCCCTCCTCCACCCTGTCGGGCAGCTTTCTTCAACGGAGAAGGGCAAAGCCTCTGCGCGTCAGGCGACGCCGAGCTTCTTCTGCAGGCTGGTCGAGGAGGTCGTGTACTGAAAGGTCAGCCGCTTGTCGGGATAAACGTAGCGATGAACCTTCTGGGCCGCCAGCGCGGCCTCGTGGAAGCCCGACAGGATCAGCTTCAACTTGCCCGGATAGGAGTTGATGTCGCCGATGGCGAAGATGCCCGGCACATTGGTCTCGAACTTCTGCGTGTCGACCGGGATCAGGTTCTCGTGGACGTTCAGGCCCCAATCGGCGACGGGACCGAGCTTCATCGTCAGGCCGAAGAAGGGCAACATGGCATCGCAGCCGATGCGGGTCGTGGAGCCGTCGTCGTGCCGCACCGTCGCGGCCGACAGCAGTCCGTCCTCGCCCTCGAGCGTCGTCACTTGGCCGATGGCGAGGTCCATCGTCCCGGCCGCCACATGGGCCCGCATGGCGTTGACCGAATGCGGCGCGGCCCGGAACGCGTCGCGGCGATGCAGGATCGTCACGCGGCTCGCCACGGGCTGCAGGTTCAGCGCCCAGTCGAGCGCCGAATCGCCGCCGCCGACGATCAGCACGCGCTTGCCGGCGAACTGGTCCATCTTCCGCACCGCGTAGAAGACGGAGCGATTTTCGTAGGCGTCGATGCCCGCGATGGGAGGCTTCTTGGGCTGAAACGAGCCGCCGCCCGCGGCGATCACCACGGTTCGGGTCTCGAAGCAGGTGCCGGCATCGGTGGTCACGTGAAACAGGGGCGCTTCGGCGGTCCCGATCGGCTCCAGAGCGGCGACGATCTCGCCGTGGTGGAATTGGGGCGAGAAAGGCTTGGCCTGTTCGACGAGATTGTCGACCAGGGCCTGCCCGGTGACGATGGGAAAGCCCGGAATGTCGTAGATCGGCTTTTCTGGGTAGAGTTCGGCGCATTGCCCGCCCGGCATGGGCAGGATGTCGACGAGATGCGCCCTGACATCGAGCAGTCCGAGCTCGAAAACGGCGAAGAGCCCCACCGGCCCCGCCCCGACGATCAGAACGTCGGTCTTGATGATCTCGCCCATCCCCGTCCCCAAACCCCAGATCTCGACCTGCCGCATTCAGGCGCGGCGGGTGTCACTAAGCATGGTAGAGGGTGCAGGGACGCACGACAATCGACGCCATCTGCCGCAGATGCGGCGGCCGACACCGCCGCCCGCGTATCAGCCCTGGCGGGAGGGCGTGCGCACCACGAGGCCGTCGAGCTGCGATTTCACCTTGATCTGGCACGACAGGCGAGACGTCGGCTGCACCTCGAAGGCGAAATCGAGCATGTCCTCTTCCATGGGCTCCGCCTTGCCGGTCTTCTCCGCCCAGGCCGGATCCACGTAGACATGGCAGGTCGCGCAAGCGCAAGCGCCGCCACATTCGGCCTCGATCTCCGGCACGGCGTTGCGAACCGCCGTCTCCATCACGGTGGCGCCTTCCTCGGCGTCGATGGTCCGTGATTGGCCGGTGGAGTCTATGAAGGTGATCTTGACCATGCCTCGACTGATCCGCTCCACACCGTGACGTCGGCCCGCGCGGCCCGGCTCGGCCGCCACGGGTCGCGGCCGGTCCCTCCGGGCACGGCACCGCTGGAGCGGTTCTTACGGCAGATCGCGCCGGTTGGCGAGGCTACAAAGGGGTCCGAAACCGCGCAGGCTCGCCAGCATCCCGCAAGCCGCCGGACCGGAGGCTTGCGTCAAGCTGCGTCGAGCAATCCGCCGATGTAGCCGCAGGCTTCTTCCACAGCGGCCCGCATGGCGGCGCGGTCCTCGACGCCCAGTCCGGCGTGGTCGCGCCCGCGCAGTGTGGCTTCGTAGCGTTCCGCCAGGCTGGCGACGCGATGAGCGCCCACCACGCGCGCCGACCCTACCAAAGTGTGCAGCAACTCGCTGGCTGGCAGGCAGGAAACGGTATCGTCGCCCACCTCGGATTCGAGTCCGCCCTGGATCTGTCGCGCCTGCCTCATGAACAGGCGGAGCAACTCGGTCTCGAGACGCTTGTCTCCAAAACACTGGCGCGTGAGATGCACGAGGTCCACGGGTCGCTCGCCCTCGAGGCGACTCGTTTGGGCAGGGATGTCGGCCTGAAGCGCTGAGGATCTCATACGCGTACTCCTGAAGAACGTCTCGGGCGCTACGCCGACGGCCGTCGGCAGTGGCGACATCGAAGGCAAAGGGCATGGGGGTCCGGGACTGAACAGGCCGTTAACGACGTTGGCTGATCTCGTTTCGGGGTGGTTTCCATCCCCGGACGCTCCGAGTAGACTGCGGTTTGGTTAATGTTTCGCATTCGATCGATTGTTCTTCCGGGACCGGAGAGCCTCGACCGGTAAGCGTTGCTCTGACCGCGTAAGTCCCTATCGGGTGAGGCGAGTATGGCCGTACAGAACGAAGCCAAGGATCCGGCAGCTGCTGCCCTCCTGGCGATCGAGGAAGCCCTCAACCTCGTCAAGCTCGATCCCGACGCCGCGACCTCGGACTCGCAACCCGCACCGCCGCCGGAGCCAGCGGGCGGCTTCAGCCGCACCGTCGCAGGCGAAACCCTCCCCACCATGCCGCGCGTGACGGCAGAGCGCGTCGGCGCCTCGCCGGCCGATGCTCCGGCGCCTTTCGTCGGATCGACCGACAGCACGCCGCGCCCTGTCGCTCGCGCCCCCGCCAACGGTCTCTCAAACGCCAGCCTTCATGCCAACGACGACCGGCGCTCGGTCGGCCAGCTCCTGGCCGCCTTGCAGGCCCGGCCCAACGGAACGCCCTTCGTCCTCGCGGCACTCGGCTCCGCGGTCTGGGCGCTGGTGTGCGGTTATGGGCTCTATGCGGGCGGCAGCTTCTCGGGCGGCCTCTCGGCGGCGAGCCTGACGAGGCCGGAACTCCTCGGTGGAATCGGCGTCCTTGTCGGGCCGATCGTGTTCTTCTTCATCATCGCGGCCCTGATGCGCCGCATCCAGGACATGCGACTAACGACGCGCTCCATGGCGGCCATCGCGGTGCGCCTCGCCGAGCCGGAGACGATCGCCACCGAGCAGGTGGTGAGCCTGTCGCAGGCCATCCGGCGCGAAGTCGCCTCGATGGGTGACGGCATCGAGCGTGCGCTGGCGCGCGCCGGGGAACTCGAAGCGATCGTGCGCAACGAGGTCGCCAATCTCGAACGGTCCTACACCGACAACGAGCGGCGCATCCGCTCGATGATCGACGAACTGACGGTCGAGCGCGAGGCCATCGTCGCCAATGCCGATCGCGTGCGCGGCGCCATCTCGGGCGCGCATGAGAGCTTGGCGCGGGACCTCGATTCCGTCTCGGACCAGCTGTCCGCCAGTGTCGCCGAAGCCGGGGACCGCGTTGCGGCGGCGCTCGACGCCAAGGGCCGGGACATCACGGGGACCATGGCGTCCATCGGCGACACCACGGCCGCCACCATCGGCCAGCATGGTACCGACATGGCGCACCGCCTCAGCGCCGCCGCCGGCGACATCGCCGAGCGGCTCGGCAGTGCTTCCGAGCGCGTGTCGCGCGACCTCGCCGATCAGGTCACCTTGGTCGACGAGCGCCTGCGCCAGACCGGTGACGACCTGGCCGCCCATATCGCGACGCGCGGCGATGCCGTGGCGGAGCGGATCGACCTTCTCGCGACGCGGATCGGCGACGATGTGGCGGAACGTGGCGAGGCGCTCACAGCCCGCCTGGCGCACATCCAGGACGAACTGCGCGACGTCGTCACCACCTACGGCACGGCGCTCGACGGCACCATGACGGCCACGGGCGAGCGCATCGCCGCGCAGATCGGCGAACGCGCCGAGAGCGTGGCGGCCGAGTTCGAGACGGCCAGCGAGAACATCGCCAGCCTGTTCGACATCCGCCGCGCCGAGCTCACGGCCTCGGCCGATCAGCTCGCCGCCCTGTTCCAGGAGCGTACCGCCGCGGCACAAGCCGCCTTCGACACCGCGCAGGGCGAACTCGCGGCTATTTTCGAGACGCGGCTCGAGGACCTGTCGGGCTTTGGACAGGGCCTGGTCCGCACCATCGACGAACGCGCCGCGACATCGCGCGCCGCCGCGGCTTCGGCCGCCGCCGATCTGCAGCTGATGATCGAAGATCGCGAGATCCATCTCGCCGAGATGGCCGAGCGTGCCACGGCCGCCATCGCGGCCCGCACCGCGGAAGCGCGCGAGGGAATCGAGGCCGCGGCCGCCGAGATGGATGCCCTTCTGGCCCATCACCGCGCCGATCTCGATGCGGCCCGCGAGAGCCTGACCGATCGCCTCGGCGACCATGCCGACGGTGTGCGTGCCGCACTCGACGCCTCCAACGACAACATGGCCCGCGCCTTTGCCGAACGCGAAGCCCAGATCGCAGCGGCCGGCGAGCGCTTCGCGGCCTTGGTCGACGCCACCGATCTGCGCGAAGATCTCGACAGGTCGGCGACATCGCTGGCCGAGGCGCTTGACCACCATCGTGCCGATCTGGCCGCCACCAGCGACCGCCTGTCGGGCCTGCTCGATCACCACATCACCGGAACCCGCGCCGTCGCGGAGGCCGCCAACGCCGATCTCGAACGCCTCTTCACCGACGGGCAGGACCGGACCGCGATCCAGGCCGACGGTCTCGTCGAGACCCTGGCCGAGCGCTTGGCCTTCGTGCAGGACGCGCTGGCTCAGCTCCAGTCCGCCCTCGACGCCCACCGCGCCGACCTTGGCTCGACCTCGGACAGCGTCGCCAACCTGCTCGACCATCATGCGGCGGCGACCCGCGACGCGATCGACGGTTCCGCCGTGACGCTCGAATCCGTCATCGATGCGCGCCGTGCCGAGCTGCAATCCGCCGCCGAGCGCGTCAGCGAACTCGTCGAACATCACCTCGGCACGGCCCGCGGCCTCGTCGAAGACGCGGGAACTTCGCTGGATACATTGCTGGCGGATCGCCAGCGCGACCTCACCGAAGCGGGCGACCGCTTCCTCGCCGCCGTCGACGAGCGCGCCACGGTGCTGCAGGGCGAACTCGCCACCACGGGCGACCGCCTCGCCACGATGCTCGAAGCCCGGGGCGGCGACATCGACGGGTCGACCGATCGTCTCGAATCCCTGCTCGACAACCATGCCGCGCAGATCCGCTCGGTGGTGGACGCCGCTGCGGACTCCCTCGATGCCCTGCTGGCCGAGCGCCAGGCCGCGATGGCGGCCACGATCGAAGGTGCCGCTGTCGCGGTCGAGGGTCTTGGAACGGCCGGGGACGGACTCGCGGCCGGTCTCGACCAGCGCCTCGCCGCCACCCGCGAAGCGCTGGACAGCGTCCGCCAGACCATGGACCAGGATCGCGCCGATATCGTCGCGACCGTCGAGCGTTACGCCGCCGAGGTCGAGGAACGCGCCGTGGCGGCCCGCACCGCCGCCGCGGGTTCGGCCGAGGAGCTCGAGCGGGCGCTCGAAGCGCACCATTCACGCTTCGCCGCCGCCGGCGAGGCACTTGCGGCCCTCATCGCCGCGCGGATCGCCGAAGCCCACGAGGCTCTGTCGGGATCGGGCGACGCGGTCGGCCAGACCTTCGACGCCCACCACGCCCAGCTCCGGGAGGCCGGCGACGGCTTCGCGGCGCTCGTGGCCGAACGAACCGCCGCGGCACGCGGCAGCCTGGCGGAACTGTCGACCTCGGTCGACGAGATGCTGGCCGAACAGGCGGCGCGTATCGACGAGGTGAGCCAGCGTCTTCTCGGCGACATCGAAGCCCGCACCATCGCGGCCCGCGACATGCTGGCGGCCTCGGGCGAAGCGCTCGGCCGCAATCTCGACGAGGGCGAGGCGCGGATCCTCAACGCCGGCGACGTTCTTGTCGCCGCCATCGACGAGCGCACCGCCGCGGCCCGCGATACGCTGGCTCATTCGGGCGAGGCACTGGCCGAGATCGTGTCGGGTCGGGGTGCCGACCTTGGCGGTCTCAACGATATCCTGGCGAACCGCCTCGACGAGCATGTCGCGGCCACCCGCGCCTTGATCGAGGAGCGCACCGCTGCGGCTCGCGAAGCCCTGGTGGCTTCGGGCGAGGACCTGCGCCAGCTCTTCGACGAGCGCGAGAGCCGCATCGCGGCCGACGGCGATCGTCTGGCCCAGCTCATCACCGAGCGCACCGAGGCGGCGGGCCGCCTCCTCGAAGCCTCCGTGGGCGATCTGCGCGGTGTCCTGACGGGCCGCGAGGATACGGTGCGGGGCGTTCTCACCCATCATGTCGAAGTGCTGCGCGACAGCCTCGTCGAAGCGACCGAGACGGCCCTCTCGGGCCTCGGCCGGACCACGGGAACGCTGCACAGGCGCTTTGCCGAGACGGCGGGCGAAGCCATCGCGGCGATCGGCACCCATGGCGACCGGCTGAATGCCAGCGTCGCCGACCGGATCGCGGCCTTCGAGCGCGTCGTGCTCGACCCCGGCGCGGCCCTGGCCGACAGTATCGGGATCCAGGCCGACCGCCTCTCCGCCGAACTCGATGCCGGCGGGGCACGGATCGAAGCCGCCTTCGCGGATCACGGCACGGCCTACAACGACGGCATGGCGCGCCACGTCGACGATCTCACCGCCCATATCGACCGGCACCTCGACGCACTCGACGCCGTCATCGGCGACAAGGGCGGTGCCCTCGCCGACCGTCTCGGCGAGCGGGCCCGCGACGCCGGCGAGACCTTCGACCGCCAGGTGGCCGAGTTCGAGACGCGCGTGGACGGCCGCGCCGACCGGCTGCGGGACGCCATCGAAGCCGCATTCCAGCAGGTCGAAGCGGCGCTCGATGCCCGCGCCCGGACCCTCAACGACGCCCTGGCGCTCCGTGCACTGGAGCTGACCCAGGTGCTCGACGACGGTGGTCGCAGCATCAACGGCTCGCTTCTGTCGCGCAGCCGCGACATCGCCTCGACCCTGTCCGAGCGCACCGCGGAGCTGGGCGCCACTCTGGCGGCCCGTCACGACGAGATCAGTGCCGCCGCCGAACGGCTCGCGCTGCTGGCGGCGGACCTCGACGCCGGTTCGGGTCAGCTCGACGAGCGGCTTGCCGCCCGCGCCGACGAGATCAGCCGCCTCATCACCACGGGTGTGGACGGTCTCGACCATGCGCTCGACGGCGAGGGCGCCCGCGTGACCGAAATCCTCGACCGTCAGGTCGACGGCGTCCGCCGGGCCCTGGCGGAGGCCACGGATTCCGCGTCCGCGGCTCTCGAAGAGCGCACCGCCTGGATGCGCGACGCTCTGGGCGCCCGGATCCACGATGTGGATGCCACGCTCGGCTCCGCCTCAACACGCCTGCAGATCACGCTCGGCGAAAGGGCCGAGAGCATCGACCGCGCGATGGCGGATCACCTCTCGACCGTTCGCACGGTGCTCGACGAGGGCGCGGCGGGGCTGCGCGACGCCATGGGAACCCAGGTCTCGGATCTCGGCGGCCAGTTGCGCGACGCCCAGGCGGGCCTCGGCGACCGCGTCGAAGCCGTCGGCACGACGCTGACGGGCCATATCGGTGCGCTGCGGACAGCGCTCGACCGCTCCGTGGCGCGGCTCGACGGTACGCTCGACGCCCATGCGACCGAGATCGCCCGCCGGGTCGAAGACCTCAACGCGGCTCTCGACGCTCGCTCGGGCGAGATCGACACGAGCCTCGCGACGCATTCGGCCACCATCGACGCCGTGCTCGGGAGCGGCGCGGCCGAGCTCGACCGCAGCCTCGGCCACCACGCAGCCGACATCCGGGACGCCTTCGAGAACCGTGGACGCGATATCGAATCGGCGCTCGGTCAGCATGTGTCGGAGCTCCGCACTGCCCTCGACGGCGCCCTGCGCGAGATCGGGGATGCGCTCGGCGGCAGAGCCGGTGAGATCGGCGATGCCGTGTCGGGCGGAGCGCGCGAGCTCTCCCGGCACTTCGCCGTCCATGTCTCGGCCCTGCGCCGGACGCTTGACGACGCCATGGGGGGCCTCGACGCCGCCCTCGCCACCCATGCCGGCACCGTCACCGGTGCGCTGGACGGAACCGGCCAGGCCGTCGACTCCGCCGTGCAGGGCCAGATCGCAGCCTTGCGCGATCTGCTCGACGGGGCGCAGCGCGACATCGACGGTGTGCTCGGCGACCGCTCCACCGGCATCAAGGATGCGCTGTCGGCGGGTTCGGAAGAGCTCAACGCTACGCTGCGCACGCATGCGACGGTGCTGCAGCAGCTGCTCGACGGGGCCTCGAAGCGCTTCGACGGCAGCCTCGGCGCCCGCACGGGGGATCTCGATCGGGCCCTCGGCGAACGGGCCGCCGCCATCGAAAGCGCGGTGCAGAGCCATGCCGATGCGTTCGGCCGCAGTGTCGACGCCTCTCTCGAGCGGCTCGACGGCGTGCTCGGCGAACGGGCCGAGGAGATCGGCACCACGCTCGACCGCCGCCGCCAGGACATCGAGACGGCGCTGGCCACCAGCCTCGACGCGCTGCGGGCGACGCTGGATGCCGCCATGGCGGACCTACAAGGCGCCGTGGGAACACGCGGTGGCGAGGTCGAGTCCGCGCTGCGCGATCGGATCGAGGGCCTCGCGGCCTCGGTCGGGACCCGCATGGACGAGATGACGGCCGCGCTAGACGGTCGCGTCCGCCGGCTGTCGGACGTCTTGGCCCAGCGCTCGGGCGAATTGCGCCAGCTTTTCGACCGCGAAGGCAACCAGTTGGTCGAGCTCCTCTCGGCGCGGGGCGGAGACGTTGCGCAGGCGCTGGCCGGGGCGGGAGACACCGTGGCCCAGACCATCGACGAGCGCGTCGATCATCTGCTGACGGGCCTCGATGGCCGTCTCTCGCATCTCGATGCCCGGGTCACGGGCTTCGACGACAAGCAGGCCGAGATCGCCTCGGCGATGGACCGTGCGGGCGGCAGCCTGCGCGAAGCCCTCGATCGTGCCGCCAGCCGCTCGCTGTCGGCCGTCGCCACCACGAACGACGAGCTGCGCCAGGGTCTTGGCGCCCTGATCGAGCGCCTGGAGCGAAGCAGCAACGCCCTGTCGGGCGTCGTGGCCCGAGCCGGCACCGATCTCGGCGCGGTGGACAGCGCCTTCGGCCAGCGCGTGACGACCTTCACGCAATTGCTCGATGGCGTCGGACGTCAGGTCGCCGCCATGCGGGACTCGGCAGGTTCGGCTCTGACGGATGCCGCCTCGGTCGCGTCCACTCTCGAAGGTCATCATCAGGCGCTGGCGGCTTCGGCGCAGAGCCTCCGGTCCACCCACCAGGACGTCGAGGCGGAGATCGATCGGCGCCGGCTGGCGCTCGAGGCTCTGTCGTCGAGCATCGGCGACAAGGCGGCCGACCTCGACGCCACGATGGGGCACTTCACGAGCCTCATCGACGGGTCCCTCCAGGCGGCCGAGCAGCGCGCCAGCGATCTCGGCGCCTATCTGGCCGAGACCGCCCAGGCGGCGTCGGCCTCCCTCGGCGAGCATTTCGAGCAGGTCCGTTCGGCCACCGGCCAGGAAGGCGAAAAGGTCGCGGCGGCACTCGAGGCGGCCTATGGCCAGGCGGTTCGCGACATGGAGCGCCTGTTCGGCGAGGCCCTGGAGCGGTTCCGCGGCTCGACGGGAGAGGTGCAGGAGATGGCGGCGGACATCGCGCGCCGCTTCGAGGAGGCCCGCGACGACCTCCGGCGCGCCACGATCGAACTGCCGCGCGAGACCGCCGATCAGGCCGAGGAGGTGCGCCGGGTCATCGGCCAGCAGGTCGAGGCGCTCGAGACCCTGACGGCGCTGATCG
>JAYVMK010000361.1:0-24224 GCA_043758995.1 Lichenibacterium sp.
CGCCTGTTTCGCGGTAGAGTGGCGGGATGAAGATCGACATCGACATGGGGGCGACGGCAGCGGCGGGCGCCATCCCGGGTCCGGCGCTGCTGGATCTCGAAGAGCTTCTGGCGACGCGCCTGCTGGTGCAGGGCAACTCGGGCTCGGGCAAGTCGCATCTGCTGCGTCGATTGCTCGAGCAGAGCGCTCCGCATGTCCAACAGGTCGTCATCGATCCCGAGGGCGACTTCGTCGGTCTCGCCGACCGTTTCGGCCATGTCGTGGTCGACGGCGACCGCAGTCCGGCGGAGCTCGAGACCATCGCGGCGCGGGTGCGCCAGCATCGCATTTCGGCCGTGCTGAATCTCGAGACGCTCGACGCCGAGATGCAGATGCGCGCCGCCGCGATCTTTCTGAATGCCCTGTTCGACGCCGAGCGCGATCATTGGTTTCCGGTCCTGGTCATCGTCGACGAGGCGCAACTCTTCGCTCCCGCTGTATCGGGCGACATCAGCGAGGAAGCGCGCAAGCTGTCGCTCGGCGCCATGACCAACCTCATGTGCCGCGGCCGTAAACGAGGGCTCGCCGGCGTCATCGCCACCCAGCGCTTGGCCAAGCTCGCCAAGAACGTCGCCGCGGAAGCCACCAACTTTCTGATGGGGCGCACGTTCCTCGACATCGACATGGCCCGGGCCGCCGATCTCCTCGGGCTTGATCGCCGCCAAGCCGAGGTCTTCCGCGAGCTTCAGCGCGGCCACTTCGTCGCCCTGGGGCCGGCGCTGTCGCGGCGTCCGCTGCCCATCAAGGTCGGAAGCGTCGACACGGCGCCGCGAGGCGGTACGCCGAAGCTGACGCCGCTGCCGTCGCAGCCGAGTGCCGACGCCCGCGATTTGGTTCTGGCACCGGTGCCGATGGGGCCTGCGCGTGTCAGCGCGGCCGAGCGGCGCGCCGCCGCGCCCGCGACGCCGTCGATGAACCAGATCCTCGAGGAGATCGTCCGCAATCGTCCCGCCACCGCCCCGGCCGAGGATGTGCCAACGCTGGCACCCGAGGAGCGGGAAGCGGCCCTGCGCGCCATTGCCCGCGAGATCATGGCCGATCCGGACAGTTTCTTTCGACCCGAGCCGGTGCTGTTCGGAGACTTTCAGGTGCGCTGCCGCATCGGCAAGGTGGGCGCCGTGGCTCAGGCCGAGTTCAAGCTCCACATCAACGCAGCGCGGGCCGGCGTCGAGGCGGATCGGGCCGCCGGCGCTGAATGGGACAGGGCGCTGGCCGTGGCGCGCGCCATCCCGGACGACATGCAGGCCGTCTATCTGATCATGGCGGGTGCCGCGCTCCAGAGCGCGCCCTGTCCGTCAGACCACGAGGTCGCCCGGCGCTGCGGCATGCATTCGGCGGGCCGTGCCCGCTCGCGCATCCGCCATCTCGACAAAGGCGACCTCGTGGTGACACGCTCCGACATGTCGGGCAATCGCGTGGCCGTGGTGCCGGAATTCGGCTGGGAGACGGCACCGGGCGACCCGGACGCACCCGCCTGGATGCCCGAAGCGACCCCGGTCGAGACCACCCGCGATCTCTTCGCCGCCGAGTAGGGGACACAATGGACAACTCTCGCCCGGTCGGCCCGCCCGTAGACCCCACGCCTGCTCGACGGCCGGAACGGACGGTGCTCGACGGGCGCTTCGTGCGGCTGGAGCGCCTCGATGCCGCCAAGCATGGCCCGGCGCTCTGGCACCATGTCGCGGGGGCCGATGACGTTTGGGACTATCTCTTCGACGGTCCCTATCTCGATGAAGCGAGCCTCGCGGCATCGCTGGCCGGCAAGGCGGCCTCGTCGGATCCCTTGTTCTGGGCCATCGTCGACAAGGCTTCGGATGAGGCAGTCGGCTACGCCACGCTGATGCGGTTCGATCCGGCCCATCGCGCCATCGAGGTGGGCAACATCCTGTTCACCCCGGCGCTGCAGCGGACACCCGGCGCGACCGAGGCCATGGCGCTGCTCGCCGGCTATGCCTTCGACGGACTCGGCTACCGCCGCTACGAGTGGAAGTGCAACGCGCTCAATGCTCCGTCCCGCGCCGCGGCCGAGCGGCTCGGCTTCACCTACGAGGGGCTGTTCCGTCAGCACATGATCGTGAAGGGTCGAAGCCGCGATACGGCCTGGTACGCGATCCTCGACACCGAGTGGCCAGCCGTGCGCCGCGCCTTCGCGCTATGGCTGGCGCCGGATAATTTCGACGAGGCGGGACGGCAGCGCCGCTCGCTCTCCAGCATCCGGGCGGCGTCTACCGTCTGACCTTCGCTCGGCCCCGAAGGCGGGATCGGCGACGAAGAGGGGAGAGCGAGCCTCACCGCCTCGCGCGGCGATCGATGGAGCGCACAGCATCGGCCGGAAGATTGAGTCGGGCCGCGATGAATCCGGCGAAGAGGCGTGCCACCGGGGCGCGCGTATCGACCGCCGCCACGGCGGCCGCATAGGCATAGGGCCCGAGGTCGCGTTCGCGCAATGCCGACAGGACGAGGCTGAGCGGCGGCGGTTCACCGAGCGCCGCCTCGAACGACTGAAGTCCCTCCGCCGGAGCACCGACCTCGCGGAGCCAGCGTTCGGCAAAACGCCGAGCCGTCGCTCCGGCATCCGTGGCATTCAGTACCGCGACTGCCGTGAAACGCATGACAAGGGCTGCGTCGTCGGGGGACAGCCGGCCGAGACGGAGCGTCAGCGGCACCAGAACCTGATGGCGGTTCTGCAACCAGCCCTCAAGCACCTTCCCGCCGAGGCTTCGGTCGATCGTCTCCTCCGGCAGCGTGAGCTGCCGATCCCTGCGACCTGCTTCTCCGGCATCATGTGCGGCATCGGCCACCACCGGGTTTTCGTCCAACGCCGGCTGGGTACCGACCGGTTGGGCACGCCTCTCGAAAAGACGCCGAACCCCCGCCAGAAGGCCTCCGCCGGACGCCGGCCCGGCGGCCTGCTCCGCCACGCGCGTCAGGTCGCGGCCGGTGTCGCAGCTCCGCCGCCGAGCGCCTCGATCTGGGCCAGGAGACGGGAGAAGTCGACCGGCTTCGGATGGTAGTCGTTGCAGCCCGCCGCTATCGCCTTCTCGCGATCGCCCGACATGGCATGAGCCGTGAGGGCGATGATCGGGATATGGGCGGTCTTGGCTTCCGCCTTGATCATGCTGGCCGCCGTCCATCCGTCGATGATCGGCAGGTTCATGTCGAGCAGGATGATGTCGGGGGTCTCGGAGCCCGCCTTGTCGACGCCCTCTTGGCCATCGGCCGCGAGGACGACCTCGAACCCGCGGCGCCTGAGGCGTCGCGAGAGGAAGTCCCAAATTTCCTCGTGATCCTCGACGAGCAATATGCGCATTCAACGACCTCCAAATCGCCTAGTCCCCGGTCGCGGGAATGAGATCCCGCAGTTCCTGGGCCAAATCGGGCCAGCTGAAGCTGCCCTTGGTGATGATCTTGTCGGCCTGCCGATCAAGGCTGGCCCTTTCGTCCGGTGTAACATCCTTGGCAGTCAAAACCACCACCGGAACCTGATCGCAACTGGGGCGCTCGCGCAGCCTTTGAAGAAAATCGAAACCGTCCATTACCGGCATCATGAGGTCGAGCAGGATCAGGTTCGGGGACGTCCCGTCGAGGCGGTCCAGCGCTTGCTGGCCATCGGCCGCCTCGACCACCGTCCAGCCATGGCGAGACAGGGCGAAACGCATGCGCTCGCGCGCATCGGCATCGTCGTCGACGACAAGAACCGTGCCGTCCTGATGCGGCTTCACGCGGTCGAGCACCCGCTTCAGCCGGTTCCACTCGACGGGCTTCAGCAGATAATCAGTCGCACCGAGCGCATAGGCGAGGCTCTGTTCGTTCTTGACCGACACCATGACGATAGGCGTGTCGACCAGCGTCGGATCCTGGCGCAGGGCGTGCAGCACCGACCAGCCATCCATCTTGGGCATTTCGATATCGAGCAGAATCACCTGGGGCCGCAAGGCGCGGGCCAAGGTCAGCCCCGCTTGGCCATCGGCCGCCCCGATCACCCCGAAACCCTCGCGCTTCAGAAATCGAGCGAGAAGCTCGCGGGCCGCGGGATCGTCGTCGATGACGAGGATCCGGTGCTCTGCCTCGATATGCTCGTCCGCGAGGATGGCCGGATCGGGCTGAATGACGACCGGCGCTGTACCGCCGCCATCGTCCGATCGTACCTCTGTGGCGAGGGTCATGCGAAACGTCGAGCCGCGTCCGGGTTCGCTCTCCACCGTCACGTCACCGCCAAGCCGTTGGGCGAAGGCCCGGGTGATGGCGAGGCCCAGACCCGTTCCGCCGAACTGGCGCGTCGTCGATTCGTCAGCCTGGGAGAAGCGTTTGAACAGCCGCTCCATCTGTTCGGGCGTCATGCCGATGCCGGTGTCGACGACTTCGAAGACGATGCGGTCCGGACCCTCCCGGCGACCCCGCAGCGTGATGACGCCCTCTTCGGTGAACTTCGACGCATTGCCGATGAGGTTCATCAGGCACTGGCGGATCTTGAGTTCGTCCGAGTGCATCTCGCCGAGATCCCCGGCTTTTTCGAGGGCGAAGCGGTTGCCCTTCTTCGACGACAGCGCACTGGTGGCATTCACCACCTCGTCGAGCATGGCCGCCACATCGAAGCGAACCGATTCAACCGTCATGCGGCCAGCCTCGATCTTGGACAGATCGAGCACGTCGTTAATGAGGCCGAGAAGGTGGCGGGCGCTCGCCTCGATCTTGCCGACGTCGCTCAGCAGATGCGTCTGGCCGATATCCTCGATCTCCTCGGCCAGCATCTCGCTGTAACCGATGACGGCAGAGAGCGGGGTGCGCAGCTCATGGCTCATGTTGGCGATGAACTGGCTCTTGGCCAGGTTGGCGCTTTCGGCCAATTCCTTGGCCTCCTGCATGGCCTCCTCGGCGTGACGTCGGTCGGAAATGTCGGTGTTGATCCCCACCCATTCCCGAACCGTACCGTCGAGCGCCAGGACGGGCGCGGCCCGCGCTTCGGAATAGCGCCATTCGCCGTCACGCCGCCTCAGGCGAAACTCGGCATGGAACGGCGTCCGACTGTGCAGCCGCTCGCGCCAGAGATCACGCACCCGGTCCCGGTCCTCGGGATGCACGCTGTCGAGCCATCCCCAGCCCGAGTAATCGACCTCGGTCTGGCCCGTATAGGCCCGCCAGGTCGGCAAAGGCGGGATCAACCCGCCGTCGGGCGAGGCCGTCCAGATCAGGTCGGCCGAAGCCGAGATCAGCGTGCGGAACCGCTCCTCGGAGCGCCGCAGCGTCGCTTCGGCGTCGCGCGCCTCCGTGACGTCCGTATTGGTACCGAACCAGCGCTCGATCTGGCCTGCCTCGTTGCGCATGGGCTCGGCCCGGGACAGGAACCAGCGGTATTCGCCATCGTGACGGCGCAGGGGAAACGTATCCTCCCAGGCTTCGCCCGAGGCGAAGGCCGCATTGTAATGATCGATGACCTGCCGGACGTACTCGGGATGGTGCACCTTGACCCATCCGCGCCCGCGCATCTCCTCGGGTGTCGTGCCGGTGAAATCGTACCAGCGCCGATTGTACCAAAAGATCGCACCGGTCTCGTCGGCGATCCAGGCGAGCTGCGAGATGGTATCGGAGAGATGGCGCAGATCGGCCGCCGTCGGGCCTGATGCGTCCGGCCTCTGTGGAGCCTTGTCGTTCACGTCCGCCATTCTCATTCCGGCTGAGCCCTTACGCCATATGGCCTGCTTGATCACTGGATGAAAGACCGCGTCTCGACTATACCGCGGCACGCCGCGCCAGCGCCGGTTGGGAAGCTTCATGACACTTGCTCAGGCTGAGGCTTTCGGCCTCATCGCCGCCACCATCGGAATGTTCGTCTGGGGACGCCTGCCCTACGACCTCGTAGCCCTGTCGGCGCTGCTCATCGGCATCGCCATCGGCATCGTGCCCGAGAAGCACGCGTTCGAGGGATTTTCGGACGAGATCATCATCATCATAGCGGCGGCTCTGGTGGTCAGCGCCGGCATCGCGCGGTCGGGCGTCATCGAAGCCATCATGCGACCGGTGCTGCCGCGTCTGCGCACGACCGCGATCCAGACACCCGTCCTGGCCGGCTGCGTGCTGCTGCTGTCGATGGTCACCAAGAACGTGGGCGCACTCGCGATCTTCATGCCCATCGCGCTGCAACTCGCCCGTCGCCACAAGACCTCGCCCTCCTCGCTGTTGATGCCCATGGCGGCGGCTTCGCTCACAGGCGGGCTCGTCACTCTGGTGGGCACCTCGCCCAACATCATCATCGCCAAGGTGAGAGCCGACATGCTCGGCCAGCCTTTCACGATGTTCGATTTCACACCCGTGGGCCTGTCCATCGCGGGGCTGACGATCGCGTTCCTGACGGTGGGATGGCGGCTTTTGCCGGAGCGCCATGCGGCCTCCTCGATGGATGCCGCCTTCACGATCGAGAGCTACACCGCCGAGGCGGTGGTCGGCGCGCATTCGCCCGCCATCGACCGCACGGTCGCCGAACTCGAAGCCATGCAGGAGGGCGACGTCGAGGTGGCCGGCATCCTGCGCGAGCGTTTTCGTCGCTACGCCCCGACGCCGGCCTTCCGGCTCCAGGCCGGCGACGTCCTCCTGTTGCGGGGCGAGCCCGAGGGGCTCGAGCAACTGATTGCCAGGGCCAGACTCGATCTCGCGAGCGGCGGCCCAGGCGAGAAGGGCCATGCCACCGTGGTGGAAGGCGTGATCACCGAGAACTCGCCGCTGATCGGCCATACACCGAGCCAACTGGCGCTCCAGGCCCGCCATGGGCTCGGCCTCGTGGCCTTGTCGCGCCGCGGGACCGCGATTCTTCAGCGGCTTTCGACCGTGCGGTTCCGGCGCGGCGACGTCGTGGTGCTGCGATCCTCGTCGGCCACACTGCCCGAGACACTCGGAGAATTGCACGTCCTACCGCTCGCCGAACGTTCGATCACGCTCGGCATCAGCCACCGGGGCTGGCTACCGCTCGCCATTCTGGCGGTCGCCATGACGCTCGTGGCGTTCAAGGTGGTGGGCGTGGCGGTAGCGTTCTTCGGGGCCGCCGTGATCCTGCTTCTGCTGCGCACCATGACGATGCACGAGGCCTACAAGACCGTGGAATGGCACATCCTGTTCCTGCTCGGTGCCCTGATTCCGCTCTCCCATGCGGTGCGTGACACCGGCGGAACCGAGCTCCTCGCACGCGGGCTCGAACACGCCGTGCACGGCCTCGGTCCAGCCGGCACGCTGACGGTGGTCCTCGTCATCGCGATGGCGGTGACGCCCTTCTTCCACAATGCCCCGACGACGCTGGTCATGGGACCGATCGCCGGAACCCTGGCGATGAAGCTCGGCCTCAACCCCGACCCGTTCCTGATGGCGGTGGCGCTTGGGGCCGGTTGCGACTTCCTCACGCCCATCGGCCACCAGTGCAACACGCTGGTGCTGGGTCCGGGAGGCTACAAGTTCAGCGACTACGCGCGGCTCGGCCTGCCACTCTCCATCATGGTGGTGGCGGCCGGCGTTCCACTGATCATGTTTTTCTGGCCTCTGGCAGGCCACGCACCCTAGACCCGCTGGGGGTTGGTGCCATCGGCTCGGCATCGCGGCTGCAACCCTGCGGTGGCGCATACGATTGTCAGCCATGACGATCGCCGCACAGGCGACGACGTTCGACACTCTTGACCAAAAGGGCAGGCGCTCATGACCTCCATGCACGGCGAGACCTCGGCATCCATCGACCCGGCCCGGCTCGACGCCCTGGCCGAAGTGGCCGTCAAGGTCGGATTGCAGCTCCAGCCCGGGCAGGATCTGCTGCTGACGGCGCCGATCGAGGCGCTGCCGCTGGTGCGGCGCATCGCCGAACACGCCTATCGGGCCGGCGCCGGACTGGTGACGCCGCTGCTCGCCGATCCCGACGTTGCCCTGGCCCGCTTCCGTTCCGGCCAGGACGCGAGTTTCGACCGCGCGGCGGGCTGGCTCTACGACGGCATGGCCAAGGCCTTCGACGCCAACACGGCCCGGCTCGCCATCGTGGGTGAGGATCCCATGCTGCTGGCCGGGCAGGATGTCGGCAAGGTGTCGCGCGCCAATCGCGCCAATTCCGTCGCCTACCGGCCCGCCATGGAGCGGATCACCGGCTTCGACATCAACTGGAACATCGTCGCCTATCCGGGAACCGCCTGGGCCCGACAGGTGTTCCCGGATGCGACGCCGGAAGACGCCGTCCGGAAACTGGCCGGAGCCATTTTCGCGGCGTCGCGCGTCGACCGTGACGATCCCGTGGCGGCCTGGACGGCGCATAACGCGGCGCTCCGTACGACGACCGAGCGGCTGAACGGGCTGCGCTTCAGTGCGCTCCATTATTCCGGCCCCGGTACCGATCTCACCATCGGCCTCGCCGACGCCCACGAGTGGCACGGTGGCGCCTCGACGGCCAAGAACGGCGTGACCTGCAACCCCAACATCCCCACCGAAGAGGTCTTCACGACGCCGCATGCGCGACGCGTCGACGGCCATGTGTCGAGCACCAAGCCGCTGTCCTACCAGGGCACGCTGATCGACGGCATCTCGGTCCGCTTCGCCGAGGGACGTATTGTCGAGGCGAAGGCGTCGCGCGGGCTTGATGTGCTGAACAAGGTGCTCGACACCGACGAGGGTGCACGCCGGCTCGGCGAGGTCGCGCTGGTTCCGCATTCCTCGCCGATCTCGCGCAGCGGGCTGCTGTTCTTCAACACGCTGTTCGACGAGAATGCGGCCTCTCACATCGCGCTCGGCCAGTGCTATGCGAAGTGCTTCCTCGATGGCGCGACCCTCTCGCCCGAGGCGATCGCGGCGCAGGGAGGCAATGCGAGCGCCATTCACATCGACTGGATGATCGGCTCCGACCTCGTCGATGTCGACGGCATCGCTCACGACGGAAGCCGCGTCCCGCTGATCCGTCGCGGCGAGTGGGTCTGAAGACGGGAAGTCTGGGGGCCGGAGCACCGGCCCCTTGAGCCTGTGAGACTTCCGTTTGAAGATGCGGGCCTGTCCCAAGGCTCTGACGGAAGGAAACGGGGATGCTCTACGTCCTGGCAGCAGTGGTGATCGTCCTGCTGATCGCGGCATCGCTCGGGGTCCGCACCGTGCCTCAGGGTCAGGTCTGGACCGTGCAGCGGTTCGGCAAATTCACCCGCACGCTCGATCCGGGCCTTAGCTTCATCACGCCCTTCGTCGATCAGATCGGGCGGAAGATGAACGTTCAGGAAATCGTCATCGACATCCCCGAACAGGCCGTGATCACGCGCGACAATGCCGCCGTGGTGGTCGACGGGATTCTCTATTATCGCGTACTCGACGCCGAGCGGGCCGCCTATGGGGCCCAGAACCTCGTCCAGGCGCTCTCCTCGATGGCGATGACCAACATCCGCTCCGTTATCGGAGCGCTCGATCTCGACGGAGCGCTGTCGGGCCGCGAGGAGATCAACAACCGCCTGCTCGAGACGCTGGATCACGCTACAGGCCCCTGGGGCGTGAAGGTGAGTCGTGTCGAATTGCGCAAGATCGAGCCGCCCGCCAACCTGGTGACGGCCATGAATCTGCAGATGACGGCGGAGCGCGAGCGCCGCGCCATGGTGGCACGCGCCACTGGCGAGCAGCAGGCCGAAGTGGCGCGGGCGGAAGGCGCCAAGCAGGCCCGGGTGCTCGAGGCGGAAGGACGCCTCGCGGCCGCCTTGAAGGATGCCGAAGCGCGGATCGCGCTGGCCAGGGCCGAGGCCGAGGCGACCCGGGTCGTTGCCGAGGCCGCCAAGGGCGACGGCGCGGAGGCTTTGCGCTACTTCGTGGCGACGCGCTACGTGGAGGCCATCGGCGCCTTGGCGGCCAATCCCTCGGGCCGCACGCTGGTGATCCCGATCGAGAGCAGCGGGCTCGCGGGCGGCATCACCCAGGCGCTGGCGGCGATGCAGCTCGGCAGCACTCCCGAATGAGCGCAGGTTCGATCTGGCTCACGGCCGGGATCCTGCTCTGCGGCGCCGAATTGCTCTGTCCCGGTGTGTTCCTTCTGTGGATCGGGCTCGCCGCGATGGCGGCTGGAGGCTTCACCATCGCCTTCGCCCTCGAGTTGCCGCCGCAGATCGCCGTCTTCGCGGCATTGTTGGGCGCGGCGCTCTGGCTGCCGCTCCGCTGGCAGGCGCGCCGTGGGCCGCCGTCGGGGGGGATCAACGCGCCCGATGCCGGCCTTGTCGGCCGGTCCTGCCGCGCTCTCGCCTTCGTGGGCCGCGAGGGCCGGGTGAGCTTCCGGGACGGCACGTGGCCGGCTCGCATCACCGACAGTTCATCGCCCGCCAGCGGCTCGGCCCTTCGGATCGTCGGCCTCGACGGCACCACGCTGCTGGTGGTCGCCGACGACGCGTGACGACTCGCGAACCGAGAGCCGCTGGGCTCCCTTACCGAGCCGGCGCTTCGGGCGTCGCGACGCCATTGGCCTCGCCGACGATGTCGGACAGCATGGGGACGTAGTCGCTTCCCCTGCCCCCGGCCACCGCCTGAGCGAAGCTGTTGCGCACCGCTGCCCCGACCGGGTTGGCGACTTCGGCGGCCTGGGCGAAGCCCGCCAGATAGGTCAGGTCCTTGAGCGCGTTGGATAGCGTGAACTTGTGGGCGTCGCGATCCCGTTCCAGCACGTAGGTGAAGAACGTGTCGTAGAACGGGCAGTGCATCCGGCCACCGCGGATCACATTGTCGAAGACCTGGGCCGTGAGGCCGGCCTTGGCGCCGAGCATCAAAGCTTCGGAATAGAGCGCCGCATAGCCGAGCGAGACGAAGTTGTTCAGCAACTTCATCGTGTGACCGGTGCCGACGGGGCCCGTCGGCACGACACGGCCGGCGAAACTGTCGATGATGGGCCGCACCCGCGCCACCGAGGCATCGTCGCCGCCGATCATCACGTCGAGCGTTCCGGCCCAGGCATCCTTGGGCGTGCGGCTCAGCGGCGCGTCGATCAGCGTGATGCCGCGCGGCGCCAGGGTTTCAGCGAGACGCATCGTCGAGGCCGGCTCCGAGGTGGAGCAATCGATGATCACCAGCGGTTTGCCGGCCGCCGCGAGTCCGTCTGGCCCTTCGATCACGGCTTCGACCTGGCGCGAGCCCGTGACGCAGAGCACCACGATGTCGCTCGATTCCGCAAGTTCACGCGCGGTGCGGACCTCCTTGGCGCCATGCGCCACGAGGTCCTCGACGGCGTCGCGCCGCTTGTAGCCGAGAACCGACAATGGCCAGCCCTTGTCGACGATGTTGCGCGCCATGCCGTGGCCCATGAGACCCACGCCGATGAAGCCGACCCGTTCCTTGGTCATCGTTTTTTTCCTCTTGTTCAGCTTGCCCGGACGGCGTCGACGAAAAAGTCCTCTCCGCCGAAATTGCCTGATTTCAGGACGAGGCCCAGACCCGGATGACGAGCCCCGATCACGTCCAGCAACGGCACGCCGGCGGCGATCTCGGTTCCGAGCGCGAAGGCCTGGAAGCCGAGCCGATCCACCACGGCGCCCGATGTCTCGCCACCCGCGACGACAAGGCGGGTCAGGTCGGGCGCGAGAGCCTCGGCGAGATCCGCCAACGCGGCTTCGAGCCGCTCCGAGACGGCCGCGGCTCCGAACCGCTGCTGCAGCGCTGCGACCTCGGCGGGCGATCGGCTCGTCGCGACGAGGACGGGACCGCGAACGAGGCGCTCCCGCGCCCAAGCAACCGCCTCGTCGATGCCTCGTCCGTCCATCAGCGCGTCGACGTCGAGGTGGCGCACCGGCACGCCGCCAGCTTCGGCCCGGGCGATCTGCCGGAGCGTCGCGGCGGAACAACTCCCGGCGAGGAGCAGCGAACCGGGCGAGGAGGGATCACGCGGCGCCGGCGCGGCAGCGTCCTGCGCCGACGAGCCCCGAGCCACGGCGCGCGCCAGCCCGAGCCCCAGGCCGGAGGCGCCGGTCGACAGGCCGCTGGACAGTGCGGCCCGCCCCAGCACGTCGAGGTGGCGATCGAGAACGGCATCGATGACAATGCTGCCGTAGCCCTCGGCGGCAAGCGCGTCGGCCCGCGCCAGCACGGCCTCGACGCCCTCCTCGACGGTCTCGATCGGGATCAGCCCGACCGGCTTGGCGCTCTGGCGCGCCAGCGTCCGGACGAGGCTCGAATCCCGCATCGGGTTCAGCGGATGGTCCTTCAGCGGACTCTCGTCGAGCCGGTCGTCGCCGACGAAGAGGTGACCGCGATAGACGGTGCGGCGGTTGCGGGGGAAAGCCGGGCAGACGAGCGGCACAGCGCCGGCGCGCGCGGCCAGAGCTTCCGTGACCGGGCCGATATTGCCCCGATCGGTCGAATCGAAGGTCGAGCAGACCTTGAAGAGCACGTGGCCGGCCCCGCGACCGCGCAGCCAGGCGTCGGCGGCGAGCGACAGTTCGACGGCGCGACCGGCGGCGATCGAGCGGCTCTTCAGCGCCACCACGACGGCATCGACCTCGGGCAGGTCCAGGTCGTCGAGAGGCACCCCGATCGTCTGGACCACGCGCAGTCCGGCGCCCGCCCAGGTGCCGGCGAGGTCGGAAGCGCCCGTATAATCGTCGGCGACGGCGCCGAGGGCGAGGCTCACGGGGTCGCTCCGGACGCAGCGCGATAGGGCGCGAACCAGCCGAGGCCGGCCGTGGTCTCGCCGCGCGGTCGATACTCACAGCCGACGAAGCCGCCGTAGCCGAGCTTGTCGAGAAGGTCGAACAGGAAGGGGAAGTTCAACTCCTCGCCATCGGGCTCGTTGCGCGACGGCACGCTGGCAATCTGCACATGGCCGATGATCGGCATCATGGCCTCGAGCCGCCGCGTCAGGTCGCCGTGCAGGATCTGGCAATGATAGAGGTCGAACTGCAGCTTGAGGTTCGGCAGTGCGAGGTCGTGGATCAGCGCCGCCGCATCATCGAAGTCGACGAGGTGGTAACCCGGATTGTCGCGGGTGTTCAGTGGCTCCAGAACCAGCGTGACATCCATCTTGGCGAGGCGCTCCGCCGTCCAGGCGACGGCGTCCCGGAAGGCGCGCAGATGCGGGACGGAGCGGTCGGTCTTGCCCGCCATGAGGTGGACGCAGGGCGTGCCGGTGGCCTCGATGTAGGGCACGGCCTCGTCGAATTTGGCCTTCATCTCCGCATGGCGGTCCGGCAGGGCGCCGAGGCCACGCTCGCCTGCCGCCCAATCGCCGGGCGGCAGGTTGAACAGGGCCTGCTTCAGTTCGTAGCGACGCAGCCGCTCGCCAACCGCCTCGGCGGGATGGTCGTAGGGAAACAGGAACTCGACCGCCGTGAAGCCGGCCTTCGCCGCCGCCTCGAACCGGTCGAGGAAGGGCAGTTCGGTGAACATCAGGGTGAGGTTGGCGGCGAAACGCGGCATGTCATTTCTCTCCCGGCAGGTCGAGGCCGGCGACCTTGGCATAGAGCCGAGCCACCGACGCATCGTCGTCGCGACCCATGCCGGCGGCAGCGGTCATCAGGAACATCTGCAACGCGGCCCCCGCGACCGGCACCGGGAAACGGCTCGCCCGGGCCATGTCGATCACAATGCCGAGGTCCTTCACAAAGATCTCGACGGCGCTCTTCGGCGCATAATCGCCGTCGAGGATATGCGGCACCCGGTTCTCGAACATCCAGGAATTGCCGGCCGATTGCGTAATGACGTCGTAGACGCTGGCGAGGTCGAGCCCCTCGCGCTTGGCGAAGGCCATGGCCTCGCAGGCCGCCGCGATATGGACGCCGGCGAGCAGCTGGTTGACCATCTTGAAGGCCGCCCCCTGCCCCGCCGTGTCGCCGAGCCGATAGAGTTTGCCCGTCATGGCATCGAGCGCCGGTTGCGCCCGGGCGAAGGCGGCCTCGCTGCCCGACGCCAGCATGGTGAGGGATCCGTCGGCCGCGCGGGCCGCACCGCCGCTCATCGGCGCGTCAAGGTAGTGACGGCCCGTCGCTTCGAGGCGCTTCGCCAGCGCCCTGGCGCGCTCCGGCGCCATCGTGGCGCAGGAGACGAACACGGCATCCGCCGCCATGGCGTCGGCGCAGCCGTCCGGGCCGAAGAGCACGGCTTCCGTCTGATCGGCATTGACCACCACGGCGACCACGACATCGGCGCCGCGCGCCGCATCGGCCGGGCTGCGGCCGGCCCGTCCACCCTCGGCGGCAAAACGGTCGGCGACGCCCGCGGCTGGGTCGTAGCCGGCGACGCTTGCGCCGGCCCGCAGCAACGACGTCGCCATGCCGTAGCCCATGGACCCGAGGCCGATCACGGCCGCGGTGCCCGACATCCTGGTTCCATCCATCGTGCTGCCCTTTTGAAACACGCCGTCCCCGCCGCGTCAGGCTCGGGATTGCGCGGCTGTCGCTGCCGCGACCGGGAGCCGCTCTCGGTCGTCGTCGTAGATGCCGTTTCAGCCCCAGCGCCCACAAGCAGCCCGGGCGACGGGCTTGGAACATCCACGCGGAGCCGAACTCTGTCCCATCCCATCGTCCTGAGCCGGCCGTGAAGCGACCGTGTCGAAGGACGAGCGAGGAGATGCGCCTGACCCGCGGTGGAGCCCTGGACCCTCATCCTTCGACGACCCTTCGGGCCGGCTCAGGATGAGGGGTGTTGTGGCAAGTTTCGGGGCTTCAGTAACCCGGGACTTCGCGGCGCCAGTTGTGGGCTTCGCGGAAGCCCAGCATCTCCTTGGTCTTCTTGTTCGACAGCAGCCCCTCGAACTCGCCCATCTCGCCCTTCACCGGCACGCCCGGATAGTAGCGCTTCAGCAGTTCGGCGGTCGGCAGGTCGGACGACGTGTGGTCGTTCACGGCATTGAAGATCTGGAAGCCGAGGCCGTCCTTCTCGATCGCAAGCCGGACGATCTGACCGAGGTCGCGGGCGTCGATGTAGCTCCAGGCGATGCGCTTGCGGAAATCCGGCTTGGCGAAGAAGCCCGGGAACAGCTTGTATTCGTCGGGCTCGACGACGTTGCCGATGCGGATCGCGTAGACGTCGGCGCCGCTTCGCCCCGCGAAAGCCTGAGCGGTCTTCTCGTTGCAGATCTTCGACATGGCGTAGCTGTCGCGCGGGTCGACCGGATAGGTCTCGTCGAGCGGGAAATGTTCGGGATCGCGATGGCCGTGGTTGAACACGAGGCCATAGGTCGTCTCCGACGAGGCGATGATGACCTTGCGGATGCCGAGCTTCAGCGCCGCCTCGATGACGTTGTAGGTGCCGATCGTATTGATGCGGTACACTTCATTGTCGGGCACCAGCATGATGCGCGGGATGGCGGCGAAGTGAACGACAGCGTCGACGGGCTGGGGCGAGAGATCCGCGTCGAACTCGTGCAGTCCCATGTAGCTCGACAGAGCATTGAAGACCTGCCCGCTGTCGGTGATGTCGGTCGTGAGCGTGCGGACCTTGGGATTGTCGAGCGGCTTCATGTCGAGGTTGAGCACCTGGTAGCCGTGGTCGACCAAGTGCTGGACCACATGGCGGCCGGCCTTGCCGCTACCGCCCGTGAACATCACGCGTTTCATCTCGAGATCCTTCGTGTTGCGTGTGAGGCGATCACCCCACCGGGGTGATCGCCGGAGGTGATCGATCGGTTAGAACTTGTACTGATCGATGTTGGCGGCATCGAAGACCAGCGGCTCGCTGAAGACGATGACCTTGTTCTTGACTTCGAACGTGCCGAGGCCCGGCGCCGTGAAGGTGTCGTTGTCCTTCAGCGCGCCATTGGCGGCGAGGCGGGCCACATACATGACGAGTTGACCCTCCTTCACCTCGTCCCAGAGCGGGGTCTCCTTGATGACGCCGCTCTTGACGTATTGGCGGATGGCGTCGGGGTTGCTGGCCCCGGTCGTGAACACCTTGCCGGTCTTGCCGAGCTTCTCGATGGCGGCCGCGGCACCCACGACGGCGGCGCCGTCCGGCGCGATGATGCCCGTGACGTCGGGATGGGCCTGGAGTATATTGAGACCCGCCGTCAGAGACTGCGAGGGGCTCGACTGACCGTATTCCGTCGCCACGATCTGCACCTTGGGATAGGTGGCGGCGAGGTAAGTCTTCACGGCGCCGATCCACTCGTTCTGGATCGTGGCGTCGGGGGTCGAGGACAGGATGGCGATCTTGGCCTCCGGACCGGCGTATTTGATCACCGATTCGACCAGCGCCTTGCCGAAGGCCGGATAGGCGGTGTTCTGGATGAAGAAATCGCGCGCTTCGGGCGCGACGTCGCTGTCGTAGGCCACGACCTTGATGCCGGCCTTCATGGCGCGCTCCAGCGAGGGTGCGAGCTGGGTCGGGTTATTGGACGTCGTGGTGATGACGTCGAATTTCCGCGCGATCAGGCTGTTGAACACATCGACCTGACCCTGCGCCGAGGCCGTCACCGGCCCCGTGTAGAGGAAGTCGATGTTGAGGTTCTTGGATTCGGCGATGGCGCCCTGCTCGTTGGCCTTGAACACCGAAAGCCCGATGAGCTTCGGCACCATGGCGACCTTGATGCGCTTCGCCGTGTCGGGCGCGGCGCCGTCGGCCGCCAGGAGCGGCGAGACGGAGAGAACGAGGGCCAGGGCAGCTCCGCCGAGCCAGCGATGATGGTTCTTCATGGATTGATCTCCTCCCGGGAGGTCGGTTGGGGGTGAAAGCCGCGAGGCCCGAGGTCTCAGCTCGGGTTCGCCCGCGGCGGCTCGGGGCGACGTATCATCGCCCAGATCTGGTTGAACAGGCCCGTTCCGCGCCTGTTGAAGAGGTTCTTCACGGCGATGGAGGCCAGAAGGATGGCGCCCGTCAGCATGGTGGTGACCATGTCGGAGAAACCGGCGATCAGCATGCCCTGGCGCAGGAAGCCGAGCAGCAGGACCGCCACGACGACGCCCGTGATCGTGCCCTCGCCGCCGAAGATGCTGACGCCGCCGAGGACCACCATGGTGATGGTGGTGAGCAGCAGCACGTCGCCCATGTCGGGCCGCACGGCATCGTAATAGGAGGCCAGCACGAGGCCGGCGAGGCTCGCCATGGCACCGCTGACCACATAGGCGGTCACGAGGATGCGGCCCGTGCGGATTCCGGAATAGCGGGCCGCCTCGATATTGTAGCCGACCGTCACGAGCTTGCGGCCGAAGGGGCTGCGGCCGACGAGGGCCGCAAAGACGATGGCCAGCACGGCGAAGAGCAGGAGCTGCAGGGGAATGAGACCCGCGACCGGGCCGATGCCGATGGCCGCCGTGCCGAGCGCCGTGAACCCTTCCGGAAAGCCGGACGGGGGTGCGGCGCCGGCGGCCGCGACGGCGGCGCTGCCGTAGACGAAGCTCGTCCCCAGCGTGGCGATCAACGGCTCGATGTTGAGCCGCAGGATCACGGCGGCATTGACGAGGCCCAGCAACCCGCCGATCGCGACCCCGATGGCGGAGGCCAGCCAGATGTCGACGCCGAACCGGCTCCAGAGCTGCGCCGCCAGCACGGCCGACAGGCCCGCCACGGCGCCGACCGAGAGATCGATGCCGCCCGTGAGGATCACGAGGCTGAGACCCAGGGCCACGATACCGAAGGGCAGGAAGTTCTCGGTCAGGCCGAGCAGCGAAGCCGGGCCGGCGTAGAAGCCGGGCGCCAGCAGCGCAAAGCCGACCAGCACGACGCCGAGCAGCAGCACCAGGGCCAGTTCCCATCCGCCGAGCGGCAACCGGCGGCGGTTGCGCGGCGACACGGCATTGGTTGCAGTGGCGGCGGGGAGACGCATGTCCATGGTCAGGCGCTCCCGGAGGCTTTGGCGCGCGCGAAGCGGCCGGTTCCGGCAGCGGGCCCGACCCGTTTGGTCCCGCCTCGCACGGCGAGGAGGATCATCAATCCCTCGCCGGCCGAGTACCAGATCGGCGGCACCTGCAGGAACACGAGAGCGGTCAGGACCGTGCTGAGGAAAAGGCTCGCCAGCACGGTGCCGAGGACATTGGCGCGCCCGCCCGAGATCAGCGTGCCGCCGACGAGCGCCACCGCGATCGACTGAAGTTCGACATGGTCTCCCGTGCCGGTCGTCACCGTGGCGGAGCCCGTGTAGCAGACGAAGACGAGGCCTCCGAGGCAGGCGAGCAGTCCCGATAGGGCATAGACCTGGATGCGGATGGCCGTGACGGGAAGGCCGGCATTATAGGCCGCCACCGCATTGTTGCCGATCGCCAGCACGGCGCGGCCGAACCGCGAATGGTCGAGGGCGAACCAGCAGAGGCCCAGCACGAGCAGCAGCACGAGAATCGGGGTCGGAGCGCCGAGCGGGCCGGCATTGCCGAAGTCCGCATAGGCGGGCGGCACCTGATCGACCTGCGTCCCGTCGGAATAGAGGAAGGTCAGGCCGCCGAAGAGGCTGTAGGTGCCGAGCGTCGTGATGATCGGAGGAATGTTCAGCGCCGCCACCAGCACGCCGTTCAGCGTTCCGAGCACCAATCCCATGGCGAGCGCGATGCCGATGGCGCCCCAGAGCGGCAGGCCCTGCCCTTCGGCCAGGAGGCCGCAGACCATGGCGGAAAGACCCATGAGTGGCGCCACCGACAGGTCGATGCCCCGCATGGCAATGACCAGCGTCTGGCCCAACGCCACGATGGACAGGACCACCGAATTCAACAGCACGAAGCGCAGGTTGCCCGGCGACAGAAAGCCTGGATTGACGAGGCCCACGAGCCCCGCCGACACGGCCGTCACGACGATCAGCACCAGTTCGCGGCGCTCCCGCAGCCCAGCGAACTTCATGCCGCCACTCCGTCGTTCGAAGCCGCCGTGAGATAGGATCGCGCCACCGCGGCCGGCGTGATCTCGGCGCCCGACAATTCGGCGACGATGCCGCCCTCGTAGACCGAGAGGATCCGGTCGCAGAGGCGCACCAGTTCCTCGCTTTCCGACGAGATCACCAGCAACGCCACGCCGTCACGCGCCATGGCGTCGATCATCTCGTAGATCTCCTCCTTGGCGCCGACGTCGACGCCGCGGGTCGGCTCGTCCAGGATGGCGACGCGCGGCCCGGTGGTCATCCACTTGGCGAAGACGACCTTCTGCTGGTTGCCGCCCGAGAGTTCGCCGAGGCTCTGGTCGAGGCCGGCACAGCGGACGCGGAAGTCGCGGACGGCGCCCGCGGCGATCCGGGTCTCGTGGGCGGCGCTGAGCAAGCCGGCCCGGCGCCGCACCCGATCGAGCAGGCCCGAGGTGACATTTTCGGTGATCGTCATCGGCAGGACGGCGCCGTGATGCGCCCGATCCTCCGGCACGTAGACGAGCCCCTTGCGGATGATGTCGTGGCTGGCAAGGCCTGTGATGTCCTGGCCCTGCAGCTGGACTTGGCCGGCGGCCGCCGCGCGGATCCCGAAGATCGTCTCGGCGATTTCGGTCCGCCCGGCGCCGACGAGGCCCGCGAGGCCCAGAACTTCGCCACGGTGCAGCGTGAAGCCGACCTCGCCGAACCGGTCGCCATCGGACAGGCCGCGAACCTCGAGGGCGACCTCCTCGCCGGCGTTCGACACGGTGCGGCGCGGCACGGCCTTCATGGGCCGACCCACCATTTGCGACAGGAGATGCATCCGGTCGAAGGCCGGACGATCGACGAGATCCACCAGCACGCCGTCGCGCAGAACCGCGATCTCGTCGCTGATCTCCAGAACCTCGTCCATGCGGTGGCTGATGAAGCTCAGCGTGCAGCCGTCGGCCCGAAGCCGCCGCATGATGGCGAAGAGATGCTCGACCTCATGCGCCGTCAGCGGGCTCGTAGGCTCGTCGAAGAGGATGATGCGGCAGCCGCGCAGCAGCGCCTTGGCGCATTCCACCTGCTGCTGCTGGGCGATGCTGAGAAGGCGCGCCGGCCGGTCGACGGCGATGTCGAGTTCCAGCGCGTCGAGGGCCGCGCGGGCCCGGGAGCGCATCGCCGTCCAATCGACCCGGCCGAAGGCTCCGCCGCGCACCGGCAGGGCGCCGACGAACATGGTTTCGGCCACGCTGAGCTCCGGCATCAGGGCCGGTTCCTGGGGGACGAGATAGATGCCGCGGGCGTGCGCGGCGGCCGGCGAGGCGAGCAGGAGAGGCACGGCATCGAGTCTCAGCGTGCCGCCGCTGGGGGAAACCTGGCCGGCGAGGATCTTGAACAGGGTGGATTTGCCGGCGCCGTTCTCGCCCATGACGGTGACCATGCGGCCGGGCGTCAGGTCGAGACTGATGCCCTTCAGCACCTGAACGGGACCATAGCTCTTGCGGATGTCATGGGCCGCATAGAGGCCGGACGCCGACGGATCGTCCTTGCGCATTGCGCTCACCTTGGCCCCTCCCCTGAACGGCAGCGCCTTTCGGCGACATCGTTCCCGCGTTGACTATCCACGCCGCATCCCGGGTCTCGAACCGCCATGAGCGATTCGTCGACAATCGCCGAAGCTGCAGCGTCGCTTGGGCCATTTCGGCTCTCCAGCGTCAGGCAAGCCTATTCCAAGCGCATTGATTGCGCAATCATGATTTCGCAATCATCGGCGGCCTGCGGCGGTTTGGACGCCGGGGCGGTTCCGTGCTCATGTCGGTCCATGAAGACTCAGCCGCGGATCTCCGACATCCGCGAGGCCCCGAGCGCCGTGACGCTGAAACACGTCGCCGAGCGCGCCGGTGTCTCGCCCATCACGGTATCGCGCGCGCTGAATAAGCCCGGCATGGTCTCGCCGGACCTCCGGACACGCATCACCCTTGCGGTCGACGAACTCGGCTATGTGCAAAACCGCGTCGCCGGGGCTTTGGCCTCGGCCAATTCACGCGTCATCCCGGTGGTGGTGCCGTCCTTGTCGAATGCCGTCTTCGTCGAGACGGTCCAGGGCATCCAGGAGGTCGTGCAGGCAGCCGGCTTCCAACTGTTGCTCGGCAATACCGAATACGACCTCGACCGCGAACATGGCTGGATCTCGACCTTTCTCGGCTGGTCGCCGCCCGGGCTGATCATCGCCGGGACGCGCCATCAGCCACGGACGCGTGCCCTGCTCGAACGCTGGGGGCGACCCGTAGTGGAGATCATGGAGATCGGCGCGAAGGCCATCGACATGAATGTCGGGCTGTCGCATGGCGCGGCAGGCGCCGCCATGGCGCAGCACCTCATCGCACGCGGCTACCGCGCTCCGGTCTTCGCCGGCTGTCGCCTCGACGAAGACTACAGAGCCGGCCAACGGTTCAAGGGGTTCGATCGCGCGCTGGCGACCGCCGGGATCCCACGGCGGCCGCCGCTGACCCGAAACGTCGCGTCGAACCCTGCCCTCGGCGGCGACATGCTGATGGACCTGCTAGGCCGGGACCCGCGCCCGGATGCGATCTTCTACGCCAACGACGATCTCGCCGTGGGCGCCGTATTGCGGGCGCAACGCGAGGGAATCGCGGTGCCGGAACGGGTCGCGATCGCGGGCTTCAACGGCCTCGACATTTCGGGCCTCGTGACGCCCGGCCTCACTACCATCGTGTCGCCGCGGCTCGAGATCGGACGAATCGGCGCCGAAAAACTGCTCGACGCCATCGCGACCGGCACCCGCCAGTCACGCCGCATCGACGTCGGCTTCGCGCTCGTGGCGCGCGGCAGCACCTGAGCGGGAAGTTCCCGAGCTGCCTATTGCGGATAGAGCTTTCGGCAGAGAACCGCCTTGAGCCTACCTGCGAATCGAGGGACCGGGCGACGTCTCGATCGGCGCAGACTGGCGCCCACAAGCGCCGTCGCCCTTGGACACGACCCGGTCGACGACGTCGAGGCCAAGGGCATAACGCACCAGGATCTCCAGGTTTTCGGTCCGGCCCCGCAGCGCCGCCAGGGCAGACCTCAGAGGCTTGCCGACGGAAGTCGCCATAATGTCATCACCGGCGCGGCGGCTGTTTGGCCCCCTCATGCTGTCGACACAGGTCATAATCACGTTCCGTCCAGAGTTGATGGAGTGCTCCGCCCTCGGGTCTTCCCCTCGAGAACGAGCCTTTGGCAAGGATGCGAGGTTAGCCCACAGCGCTCTGCGCGGGTTCCTTCAGCCGGCCGGGCGCACGCCCGGACAGACCGGCGGCGATCACGGCATCGAGCTGGGCCACGAGGGCGGTCGGGTCGAAGTCGGCCAGGATGGCGCGGCTCACGATCATGCCCTTGAGGACGACCGCCACCATGCTGAACAGCCCCGGCACGTCGCAATCGGCTGATCCGGCAAGCCGGGACAGAATCGCCATCAACCATTGACGACCGTCGTGCTCTCTCCTGGCCACAAGTGCCGCGATCGCCGGATTGCGAGTACCCTCCGACCAGATCAAGAGCTGCAGGATCGCGGCATCGCGCGACATGCCGCGGAAGTAATGCTCGATCAGGCTGAGCAACTGCGTCCGCTCGTCCCGTCCGTCGCTCAACCGCTCGACCAGCAGCTTCGCGCGCTCGCGGTCCCGGTCCACAAGGCCGACGATCAACGCCTCTTTGGAGTTGAAGTAGCGGTAGATATTGGCCGGGCTCATCGCCGCTTCACGGGCGATGTTCTGCATCGTGGTGCGATCGAAACCGCTTCGACCGAAACAGGTCTCGGCCGCAGCCAGAATAGATTCGCGGCGATCCGAAGGCGGGCTATCCGTCTCGACGGACGTGCCGGCCCGCGCCGTCAAGAAGAGGCCTTGGACAGGTCCAGGCGGGACGCCGAACCCTGCGCGTTCGGCAGCGCTTGACAGGCAGTCGGCCGAGCAGCGCCCGAGTCGCACAGGCGCGCCTCCCAGCTCTGCGGGCCGACACCGGTCAGCACCAACAGCGCGTAGCAGCAGGCGATCAGCAGCGCCGCCGGCAGGACGACCTTTGGCGAGCAGGCGTCGCGCAAGGCTAGCGAACGGCGTCGGGCGAACATCCTGGCGCTCCGGGCCGCATAGAGAGCGTTCGGGGAGACGACGTCGAGGTCGGTGGGGTGAAGCGAGATCATCGTCATCTCCAGCAGGTGGTAGGGGGATAATGAACGTTCACTCGCTAACAGTCAATGAACGTTCATTCACTTCCCGCGTCTCCCGTTGAACGATGGGGTCCGGTTTTGCTGGCACCCGTTTTCCGTCATCAGGCAGACGCGACAGGCCGACGCGGCGGCTGTGGATGACAGCGCAATCATGATGTGCTTGCATGCGATGGGCGGCCGATAGAGTCGCCGATCTCGGGAGGATCATCATGAGAGCGACAAAGACCATCGTGGCCGCGGTTTTGACCGCCGGCCTCGCCCAGGCCGCATCGGCTGCGGATGCCCCGTCCGGACCGCTCGCAGTGCCGTCCAAGACCCTGCAGGTGCCGACGGCCGACATCAGTCCCGCCATGCAGGCTTTCATCGCCAAGCCTCTGAACCCGGACTGGAACTTCCATCCGAAGACCGGCACCGAGTGGCGCGCCATGGCGGACAAGATCGCGGCCGGGGTCGTCCCCGGCCTCCCGGCCATGCAGGAGCGGCTGCACGTCAAGGTCGATCATCAGACGATCGACGGCGTCAAGGTCGCCGTCGTGACGCCGGACTCGATCCCGGCCGCCAATGCCGACAAGGTCGTCATCCATGTCCACGGCGGCTGCTACGTCTACTTCCCCGGCGATTCCGGCACCACCGAAGCCCTGATGATGGCGGGCTTCGGCCACTACAAAGTGATCTCGGTCGATTATCGCATGCCGCCCGAGGCCTATTTTCCGGCGGCGCTCGACGATGCCATGACGGTCTACAAAGCCACCATCAAGACGACCAGTCCGAAGAACGTGGCGATCGAGGGTACATCGGCGGGCGGGGCCCTGACGCTCGAAATGGTGGTCAAGGCCAAGCAGGACGGCCTGCCCATGCCCGGCGCCATCGCGCCCGGCACGCCGATGGCCGACGTCACCAAGACGGGTGATTCGTTCTACACGAACGAATTCGTCGACAACGTCCTGGTCTCGCCGAGCGGGTTTTGCGACGACGCGGCCGCCTTCTACGCCCACGGCCACGACATGAAGGATCCGCTGCTGTCCCCCGTCTACGCCGACATGACGGGCTTCCCGCCCGCGATCCTCACGACAGGCACGCGGGACCAGTTGTTGAGCAACACCGTGCGGGTGCACCGCAAGCTGAAGCGCGCCGGCGTGGAGGCGGACCTCAACGTCTATGAGGGCGAATCCCACGCCCAGTACCAGTTCGACGATCGAGTGCCCGAGACCCAGGAAGCCTTCTCCGACATCACGGCCTTCTTCGGCCGAC
>JAYVMK010000362.1:0-3190 GCA_043758995.1 Lichenibacterium sp.
GCGCCGACCCCGGCGATCCTCAAATATTCGAGCTTGTTATGATGCACACGCTCGCTCAAGGGATCGTGATCCGCGAGAGTCCTGGTCAGATGGCGGCACAGCGCGATGATCACGCCCGTCTCGACGCTCAGCCTTATGTCCGACACCTGCCGCGCGAGAATGCCGCCTTCGTCGAGCAAACCCATGGTGCGGTGCGCGAGGTCGCGAAAGACTTGGCGCAGCGCCGGCGAGGCCTTGTCGGCCCCGAGAGCACCCACGGTCAGGCCTGCGGCCTTCAAAGCATCCTCGGGCACGTAGACCCGGTCGAGGTCGCGGTAGTCGTTGCCGCAGTCTTGCAGGTGGTTGACGATCTGCAGAGCCGCGCAGACGGCATCGGACGCCGGCCAAGTGGCTTCGCTTTCCCCATGAACGTCGAGGACGAAGCGGCCGACCGGCATGGCGGAGAGGCTGCAGTAATGGATGAGGTCGGCCCAGTCGGCCGTTCGCGATTTGGTGACGTCGAGCCGGAAGGCGGCGATGAGATCCTGCGCATGGCGCGATGTCAGGCGCCGGTCTGCCAGGATGGTGCGGAGAGGACGGGCGACGGGCTCGTCGTCGCGGCGGCCGAGCAGGGACTGCTCCAGGCGGTCGAGGTGATCCAGCTTCTCCTGCGGGGTCAGGCTCGCGTGATCGGCGACGTCATCGGCGGCGCGGACGAAATTGTAGAAGGCCATCACGGCCGGCCGGTGGCGTGCCGCGATGAGACGCGACGCCACGGGGAAATTCTCGTCCGTGTGGGTCTTGCCCGATGCGACGTCGCTGGCTGTGGTCATGCTGATGTCTGGTTCCGCCGGCCCGGTCTCGTGCCCGCCCTTCTAGGTGAAAAGCATTCACCTGAAAAGGCGCGCTGCACCGCGGCATCACTCGGCAGCGTTGCGTTTCGGCAGATAGCCCTTCTGCCGGAGATGTTTCGCAAGGATCTGCCGGATGGCCTCCGACGTGGTGGGAAGCGGAGTCCGGGTGCGCCGCCAGTCATCGATGGCCTTCAGCATCGCCTCGTCGAAACCGATGATCTTCTTGACCGGGTAGAGCTGGGGCCGGGGCATGACGAGCCTGAAGCGGAGAGCGGTGCAGAAGAGCTAAGTGCATATAGGACGTATGTCAAACCGGCCTATGCGGCGACGCGCTTCAGCCAGTCCCGCACGCCGTTGGTCGAGGTGAAATCGTCGAGGCTGCGCGCCGGGATCGCAGGATAGGCATGCGCCGCCATCTCGGCCAGGGCGCGGCCGGGGCCGAGTTCGAGAAAGGCCGTCGCTCCGGCTTCGACCGCGGCCGCAAGGCAGTCGGCCCAGCGGATCACCGTCGAGATCTGCCGGGCCAGCTTGTCGCGGCCAGCGGCGAGATCGAACACCGGAGCGGCATCGATGCCGCTCAGCAGCCGCACGCCGGCTGGCAGGCGGGCCTTCATCGGTGCCGTGGCCAACACGCCGGCGAAGGCGGACGAAGCCTCGGCCAGCCTCGCCGTGTGGGACGCGACCGCGACGCCGACCCGGACCACGCGAAGAGCTCCGCTCTCGCGCGCTGCTTCTTCGAGCGCCGAGAGCTCGCCGGCGGATCCGCCAAGCACGAAGGCGTCTCCCGGATTGACAATGGCGACCGCGCCGCCTCGATCCCGGCAGAGCGCGTCGATCGCGTGTCGGGACAGGCCACGCACGAAGAGCAGCCCGTCGCCGGGCCGGCTCTCCGCATCCATCGCCTCGGCGCGGGCCGCGGCGAGATCCAAGGCGGTTTCAGGAGAGATCAGCCCGGCGGCGGCCCAGGCGCCGACCTCGCCGACGCTGTATCCGGCTACGATCCGCCGCCCCCGCGTGAGGTCGGGCAGGGCGGCCAGGGCCGCTACGGTCTGCAGCGTACAGAGGATCTGGCCGATGCGGTTGCCGTGCAGGGTGGCGTCGCTCGCTACAGCGACCAGAGCGCGAGCGTCACGGCTGCCGAGCAGGATTGCGGCATGGTGGAAGAGCGCTGCCGTCTCGGGCGCCTCTCCGGTGACGGTAAACATAGCGGCGTGTTGTGGCCCCTGGCCTGAGCAGAGCAGGGCGAGGGTCAAGGGGGCGTCTCGCAGGCGTCGACGAACAGCGTCATGGCGAGGAGATCGGCCGAGCCGCCGGGGCTCAGGCGGCGCGACACGAAGGCCCGATGAATGCGCGAGGCGTCCTCGCGCCAGCCGGCTGCGCCGACGCCGCCGCGGTCGAGGAAACCCGCGGATTCCCGGCGCGCGAAGGCGAGACCGTCCGGCCCGCCGCGATGGAGCAGGTTGGTGTCCTCGAGGGTGGCCATCAGGGCGAAGCAGCAGTGGACGTGGGCTGCTTCCGCGTCGCCCATGGCGAGGCGGCGGCCCTCGTGAAGCGCCGGAAGGCCCACGGCATAGAGAGTCGGAAAGCCGGCAGCAGCCTCGGTCCGGGCGCCTCCGGCCTGATAGAGGCGCCGCGCCTCGGCACCGTGCGAGCGCAAAGGAACGGGACATTTCAGAATGCCGGAGCTCCAACGCGCCGCCACGATGGCGCCGAGGGTGGGACCATCCTTATCGCGCGGCGCGGGAGAGCCTGCCCTGAACTGGTCGAAGGTTGCCTCTGCTGAAGCGGCCCCCGCGGCTGCACAGAGGAGGCCCAGGCCGAAGATGGCGCCGCGATGCGTGTTGATCCCGTCCGTGGCGGCCAGCATGCCGGCTTCCGCCGTGATGCCGATGGCGCGGAGGCGGTCCATGCCGGCTCGGGCGTAGCCGGCCTCGGCCAGGGCTGCGAAGTGAGGGCGGAGCGCTTCCGCGCTGCGAGCGAACGTGCCCACGTCCATGTCGGCGTGGCTGCCCGAGTCGATTCGGCTGACAAGACCCGGTTTCGGCCAGGCCTCGGCTTCGAGGGCCAGGCAGTCCAGGGCGACTGCCGCGAGGCCGTCTCCGCTCCAGCCTCCGCGCGGCGCGTCAGCCCGTGCGGGTCGCGAGGTCACGCACGCGTTCCGCAATGTCGGCCGCTTTGGGCCGCCCCCGCCGCTCCCGACCCAGGAGGTCCCGGCGGTCGCCACTGGTCTGACGGGCCAGCAGGCCGGCGAGTTGATCGGCGAGGGACAGGCCGGGATCCCAGGTCTCGAGAACGCCGCCGGTCTGGGCGAGATTGTCGAGCCCCGGCGCGAAGACCGGGGTCGAACGCGCCTTCTC
>JAYVMK010000363.1:0-3548 GCA_043758995.1 Lichenibacterium sp.
ATGCGCTTCGCGCGCGACGTGTCAAACACCGTCGTCTTCATGGACAAGGGTCTCGTCGCCGAGACGGGACCGCCCGGCGCGATTTTCGGGTCGCCTCGCCATCCGCGTCTCGTCGAATTCCTGCGCGGCACCCGGGACCACTAACGTGTGTCATGCATTCGCCCGACACATCCAACGCTGGCGGCGTCTGTCGCCGGCCAAAGTTCGACAAGTGAGATCATTATGATGATTCAGCGCTATCAGGCGGGTTCCCGCATGTCGCAGGCCGTTTCGGCCAATGGCTTCGTCTTCGTGGCCGGCCAGGTCGCCGATGACCGCAAGGCCGGCATCGCGGGCCAGACCCGGGACGTCCTGGCGAAGATCGATGCCCTGCTGGCCGAGGCAGGCACCACCCGGGCGAAGCTCGTCGCCGTCAACGTCTTCCTGCCGCATATCATCGACTTCGATGCCATGAACGAGGTCTACGACGCCTGGCTCGATCCCGCCAATCCGCCGGCCCGTGCCTGCATTGAGGCCCGGCTCGCCGATCCCGACCTCCGGGTCGAGATGACGGCCGTCGCGGTGCTCTGACGCCGTTCCGTCGATCCTGCCCGGTCGCCGACCGGGCAGCCCTGCGCGAGGAGACGCACCATGACCCAGGACATCTCACGCCGCGCCTTCGGGATCGGTCTCGCGGGAGCGGCGGCTCTGGCCGCGACCGAGCGCGTCTGGGCGCAAACACCCTCGGGCGGCGTCATCAGCATCGCCACGATCGGCGAGCCCGGCCCGCTCGACCCAACGGTCGCGACCTCCGATCTCGTCAGCATCATCTCCCAGCACATCTTCGAGACGCTCTATTGTTTCGACGGGTCCTGGCAGGTCCGCCCGCTGCTGGCCGAAGCCATGCCGACGATGTCGCCCGATGCCAAGAGCTACGCCATCAAGCTTCGGTCGGGGGTCCACTTCCACGACGGCACGCCCATGACGTCGGAGGACGTGGTCGTGTCGCTACAGCGCTGGCTGAAACTCTCGCCGCGCGGCAAGCAGGCCGCCACGGCCGTGACCGGGGTCGCGGCGGACGGACCGCTCGGCATCGCGATCACCTTGAGCCGCCCCTATGCGCCATTGCTCGCTCTGCTGGCCATGAACAATGGCGCGGCCGCGATCCTGCCGAAGGCCGTCGCGAGCACAACGGCTCCGATGGGCGATCCCGTCGGCACGGGCCCCTACCGCTTCGTCGAGCACAAGCCCGACCAGTATATCCGCCTGCTCCGCTTCGACGGCTACGCGTCCCCACCCGGCACGCCGAACGGCTATGCGGGGGAGCGAAAGGCCGTCGTCGGCGAGATTCGTTTCGTGCCGGTGCCGAATCCGACGACCCGCGTCGACGGCATGCTGTCCGGGCAATATCTCTTCGCCGACTCGCTCCCTGCCGAGATGCTGCCACGGCTCAAGGGGCAGCCGGCCGTCGAGCCCATCACGGTGAAACCCTTCGGCTTTCCGCTGATGATCTTCAACGAGCACGCCGGGCCGATGCAGGACCCACTCGTGCGCCGCGCCGCGCAGGCGGCTCTCTCCTGCTCGGACATGCTGGCGGCCGGCTTCGGCGACCCGGCCTTCTTCGATGCCCAGGGTTCGATCTATAGCAAGGGTACGCCCTACTACGACGAGGGCAGCGTCACGGCCTATAACCTCAACGATCCGGCGAAAGCCGGAGACTTGCTGAAACAGGCCGGCTACGCCAAGCAACCCATCCGGATCATGACGTCGCAGCAATATGACTTCTTGTACAAGATGAGCCTCGTGGCCCAGCAGAACCTGCAAGACGCCGGTTTCGAGGTCGATCTGCAGGTGCTCGATTGGGCGACGTTGCTGAGCCGGCGCGGCGACGAGAAGAGTTGGGACGCGTTCTTCACCTACCACACCTTCGTGCCCGAGCCCTCGTTGATCACGGTCCTGAACCCGAGCTACTCCGGCTGGTGGGATACGCCGGCGAAACACGCCGCACTCGACGCCTTCAACGGCGAGACCGACCCCGCGAAACGCGTTGCCGATTGGAAGGCCATCCAGGCCTTGTTCTATGCCGAGGCGCCGTCGATCAAGGTCGGCGACTTCTACAATCTCGCGGCCCGCGCCACGCGCGTGACCAACTATACGACCGTACCCTGGCCGTTCTTCTGGAACGTCGGGCTCTCGGCCTGAGGCGAGACGCGCCGTGGCTCTCTTCCTGCTGCGCCGCGCCGGCGGCCTCGCGATCGTCATGCTGCTGGTCGCGCTGGTGGTCTTCGTCATCGTGCGAGTCGTGCCGGGCGACCCGGCCGCCGTCATGCTGGGGTCGGCGGCGACGCCCGATGATGTCGCGGCCCTGCGCACGCGGCTCGGCTTCGATCAGCCCCTCATCGTTCAGTTCCTGATCTACTGCAAGCAGATCGCCAGCTTCGATCTCGGCCAGTCGATCTTCCTGAACCGGCCCGTGTCCCAGGCCATCGCCGAGCGCGCCGAACTCACGACCCTCCTCACCCTCATGTCGGCCGGTCTCGCGGTCGCGATCGGGGTCCCGGTCGGAATCATCTCGGCGGTGCGCCGCGGCCGGGCGTCGGACCACGCCGCGACGGCCGGTTCGATGCTCTTCGCCTCCCTGCCGAGTTTCTGGGTGGGGCTGACGCTGATCGAAGTCCTGGCGGTCCGCCATCCCTGGTTCCCCGTCGCGGGCTGGGGAGACCCCGGCGACGGGCTCGGCGCCCACCTCTACCATCTCGTGCTGCCGGCGGTGGCGCTGGGTCTGCCGAACTCGGCACTGATCATCCGCTTCACGCGGTCCAGCATGCTCGATGTCCTCGGCGAGGATTATATCCGCACTGCGCGGGCCAAGGGTGTGGGATCCTGGAGCGTCGTGACCCGCCATGCCCTGCGCAACGCCCTGATCCCGGTGCTGACCGTGATCGGTCTGACGTTCGCGACGCTGATCGGCGGCGCCATCGTCACCGAAACGGTCTTCGGCCTGCCCGGCGTCGGCAATCTCGTCGTCTCGGCGGTGCTGCGCCGCGATTATCCGGTGATTCAGGGCACGCTGCTGGTGATCTCCGGCATCTACGTTCTGATCAACCTCGTCGTCGATCTCCTCTACGCGCTCGTCGATCCGCGGGTGCGCACGTGACGGAGGAGATCGCTTCCACCACGCCCGCGATCCCGGCCGAGCCGCCCGAGGTCCCGACATCGCGCTCTCCAGGCCGGCAGCTGGCCGGGCGCCTGGTCCGCCGGCCCACCTCGCTGGCCGCTCTTGCGGTGCTGATCCTCGTAGTGCTGGCCGCCGCACTGGCGTCGAACCTCGCCCCCTATGCGCCGACGAGGATGGACATCGCCCACCGGCTCGCCGCCCCGGACGGCCGGCATCTCCTCGGCTCCGACGACTTCGGCCGCGACGTGCTGAGCAGGCTCCTGTTCGGCGCCCGCCTGTCCCTCACCGTGGGAACGCTGGTGGTGGTCCTGGCGACGGGCCTCGGCCTCGTCATCGGCCTTCTCGCCGGATACGTGCGCCGGCTGGATGCCGCGCTGATGCGCTTCACCGA
>JAYVMK010000364.1:0-5741 GCA_043758995.1 Lichenibacterium sp.
CCGCCCCGGTTCGCGTATCGCCCGCCCCCGCGCCGCCGCGGCGCGTGACGCCTGTCGCGGCTCCGGCGCGACCGCTTGCCCGCCCGATCGGTTCCGCAGCGGCCACCGTCCCGAAGGCGGTTCCAAGCCCCGCAGCCCCGCCAGCTGCTCCGCCCGACGCTGCTCCGCCAGCTGCGGTGCCGCCATCGCCGCCGCCTGTGCTTCCCACGGGGACGGCTCCGCCCATCGTGCCGCCGCCGTCGCGGGAGCGCCCCGTAATTGGGCAGCGGCCAGCACCGTCGATCGATCGCCCCGCCATGCCTGTCGTGGCGCCGTCCCCCCGCGTACCGCCGCGGCCCGTCCCGGTCGCGCCTCCCCGCGGCACGCGGCCCGTCATGGCGCTCCGGCCCGTCTCGGCGACACCTGTCGGCGAGGTCAAAGCAGAGGCCGGCCTGCCAATCGCCGGTCGTCTCGCCACCGATGTCGCCAAGGCCACCGATGCCGCTGCGACGCGCGACGGCTCGGACTTCGGTGCCGCGCTGGACGCCGCTGGCCAGGCCGGCGGCGATCGGGACGACTCCGTTGCCGCGCAAGGCCAGACGCCGGCGAAGCTCCGCGACGCTCCGATGCGACCCCTGGCGCCGCGCCCGCAGGAAGCTCGCCGCTTTAGTTGGCCGGCCATGGCGGCGGCCGTCGTCGCGGCTGCTCTGATGGTCGGCATCGGCGTCGCGGCCTATCACATGCGCGACAAGCCCGAGCAGGTGGTGGCTGCACAATCGCAGACGGTCGTGCCCGACGCTGCGGCTCCCAACAAGGTCGCCGCCCGAGCCGGAGGCGCGGCGGATGATCCCGCCGATACCGCTGCCGAGCCGACCTCGGGTGCGGCGGTGCCGGCGCCTGTCGGACAGAACGCTGACGCGCCCGCTGCTCCCGTCCCGGCGCCCACCGCCGCCATCGCGGTAGCGCAACGGGCCGCACTGCTGGTCGACGCGCCCGACGACCCGCAGCGGGTCAAGACCTATGTGGGCACCGTCGTGTGGCATCTCGATAGTGTCAGCCCCGGCCAGGGCCAGCCCCTGGCGACCGCGATCAAGGCCGACGTCGACATCCCCGACGCCAAGCTGAAGGTCACGATGCTGATGCAGAAGAACCCGGAGCCGCAGCTTCCGGCGTCCCATACGATCGAGTTCCACTTCCTGCCCCAGTCGGGCAATCTGCTGGGGCCGGTGAAGCAGATCAACGTGCCGGAGATGCGCAAGGACGACGACGCGGCCACCGGCGATCCGCTGTCCGGCGTGCCGGTGGCCATCACCGACAATTACTTCCTGGTCGGCCTGTCGCGCGGGGCCGCCGAGAGCCAAAACATGCAACTCATCACCGATCGCAACTGGGTCGACATGTCGATCCTGTTCGTCTCGGGCAAACTCGGCAAGCTCACCTTCGAGAAAGGTGCCGCCGGCCAGCGCAGTTTCGAGGACGCCTTGAAGGCTTGGAAGTGACGCATTCGGCAAGGATGCGTCAGGGTTGAGTCTTCGCGTGCGAGCCGTGCCGGGGTTGCCCCGGCCCGCGGCTTGCACGACAAGAGGTCGACCATCCCACGTCGCCGAGGTCGAGGAGTTCCATGTCCACCTTCACGGTTCACGTGCCGCCGGGTATCGGGGAGGACACGGCTCGGGCGGACCGCACGGTCTTCGTGCGCGAGGGGTTCGATTGGGCAGCCTTTTGGCTCGGGCCGCTGTTCCTCCTGTATCGCGGGCTGTGGCGCGCCAGCCTCGCTTGGCTGGTGGCGGGGCTTGCGCTCTTCGCCGTCGCGGTTGCGTTCGACCTCGCCGCTCCGTCCCGCCTTCTGCTTTATGTCGTCCTCGCGGTTCTGACCGGGCTTGAAGCCGCCGAAGCGCGGCGCCGGGCGCTGACCCGCGCTGGTTTCATCCCGGCGGCGCTGCTCTCAGGCGTCACGCGAGACGGCGGCGAGCAACGCTTCTTCTCCGGTCCGGCTCCCTTGGCCGAACCTTTGCCGGCTCGGCCCGGCCCGTCGGGCCCGCAGCCGACGCGGCCGGCCGGCATCATCGGATCCTTCCCCTCTCGGACCTCGGGAGGCCGTTCGTGAACGTCGGCACAGGGGCTCGGACCGTCATCGTCGACTATGGTTCGGGCAATCTCGCCTCCGCCGCCAAAGCCTTCGAACGCGCAGCACGCGAGGCCGGTCTGTCCATGGAGATCGAGGTCACCAGCGATCCCGAGCGGGTCCGCCGCGCCGATCGCATCGTCCTGCCGGGGGTCGGCGCCTTTGCGGATTGCCGCCGCGGTCTCGACGCCGTTCCGGGTCTTCTCGGCGCCATGACCGACGCCGTGATCCACGAGGGCCGGCCCTTTCTCGGCATCTGCGTCGGGATGCAGCTGATGGCGACCCGCGGTCTCGAGCACGAAGCGGCCTACGGACTCGACTGGATTCCGGGCGACGTCCTGCCCCTCGCTCCCGCGGATGCGGACCTCAAGATCCCGCATATGGGCTGGAATACGCTCCGGGCGCGCTCCATTCATCCCTTGCTCGAGGGGATCGCCACCGGCGATCACGGGCTGCATGCCTATTTCGTCCACAGTTACGCCCTGAAGCCCGCGGCCGACAGCGACGTTCTCGCGGTGACCGACTATGGCGGGCCGGTGACCGCCATCGTGGCGCGCGACAATATGGCGGGCACGCAGTTTCATCCCGAGAAGAGCCAGAGGCTCGGCCTCGCCCTCATCAGCAACTTTCTCCGGTGGCAGCCTTGATCCTGTTTCCCGCGATCGATCTCAAGGACGGCGAATGCGTCCGCCTCGTACATGGCGAGATGGGGTCGGCGACCGTCTTCAATCCGGATCCGGCCGCCCAGGCCGAAAGCTTCGAGCGCCAGGGCTTCGAATATCTGCATCTCGTCGATCTCGACGGCGCCTTCGCGGGCAAGCCGCGCAACGCCGAGGCGGTCGAGGGGATCCTCGACCGTGTCACGCTGCCAGTGCAACTCGGCGGCGGCATCCGCGATATCCGGACGGTCGACATGTGGCTGAAGCGCGGGGTGGCGCGCGTCATCCTAGGCACGGCGGCCGTGAAGGACCCCGGCTTCGTCCGTGAGGCGGCGCGGCTCTTTCCCGGGCAGGTCGCGGTGGGCATCGATGCGCGGCACGGGCTGGTGGCAGTGGAGGGGTGGGCCAAGACCGTCAACCTCACCGCCGTCGACCTCGGACGACGTTTCGAGGATGCCGGTGTCGCGGCCATCATCATGACCGACATCGGACGGGACGGCGCCATGAAGGGGCTGAACCTCGCCGGGACACTGGCGCTGGCCGAGGCCGTCCATCTGCCGGTCATCGCATCGGGCGGGCTCGCGTCGCTCGACGACGTGGCGCGGCTGCTCGAGCCCGACTGCGCTTTGCTGGCCGGCGCCGTAACCGGCCGCGCCCTCTACGACGGCCGCCTCGATCCGGCCGCCGCCCTGGCAATGATGCGGACGGCGCGGGCCGCGAACGGTGCCGAAGTTGCAGCAGCGATCGCGTCATGAGCCTGCGGCGGACGATCGGGTGCAGGGCGTCATGTAGCGAGGCACGACTTTCATGCTGAAATCCCGTGTCATCCCCTGTCTCGACGTCAAGGACGGCCGCGTCGTCAAGGGCGTCAACTTCGTCGGACTGCGCGATGCCGGCGATCCCGTCGCCTGCGCGATCGCCTATGATGCGGCCGGCGCCGACGAGCTCTGTTTTCTCGACATCACGGCCTCGAGCGAGGATCGCGGCATCCTGCTCGACGTGGTGCGGCGCACCGCCGAGGCCTGCTTCATGCCGCTGACCGTCGGTGGCGGAGTCCGCAGCGTGGCCGATATCCGCACCTTGCTGCTGGCCGGGGCCGACAAGGCGTCCATCATGTCGGCCGCCGTTCAGGATCGCGACTTCGTCTCCCGCGCGGCCGAAAAGTTCGGCAGCCAGTGCATCGTGGTGGCGGTCGATGCCAAGCGGGTCTCGTCCGAGGGCGAGGCGCCGCGCTGGGAAGTGTTCACCCATGGCGGGCGCCGTCCGACGGGGATCGACGCGGTGGCCTACGCGCATGACGTCGCCGAGCGGGGCGCCGGAGAGATCCTGTTGACCTCGATGGACCGGGACGGGACCAGGAGCGGCTTCGATCTTGCCTTGACCCGCGCAGTGTCGGAGGCCGTCTCGGTGCCGGTCATCGCATCGGGCGGCGTCGGTACGCTCGACGATCTGGTGGCGGGCGTGCGCGATGGCGGAGCCAGCGCGGTCCTGGCCGCCTCCATCTTCCACTTCGGTCAGCATACGATCGGCGAAGCGAAGCGGCATATGGCGGAAGCCGGGCTCGCCATGCGGCTCGACGGCTGAGGAACGACTGATGAGCATAATTCTTCCGCCGGCGGATGATCGACCCTTCACGCTCGGCGATCTCGAGCGTCTCATCGGTGAGCGCGCCGGGGCCGTGGCGGACACGTCCTATACGCGATCGCTGCTCGATGCCGGCGTGGCGCGCGTGGCGAAGAAATTCGGCGAGGAGGCCGTCGAGGCCGTGATCGCCGCCGTCGAGAAGGATAGGCCGGCGCTGCTATCGGAAGCCGCCGATGTGATCTACCATCTCCTGGTGCTGCTCCACGCCTCTAACCTGTCGCTCGATCAGGTCGTGTCGGAGTTGGACCGGCGCACCCGTCAATCGGGGCACGAGGAGAAAGCCTCGCGGCGACCCGCAACCTGAGCTCCGCGATGCTCGACCTGCCTGCCGCGCCCGCGTCGCGTCTCGACGGCTCTCCGGAGAGCGGCCTCGTCGGGTCGCCCTACCACCTGTTCAGCCGTGACGAATGGGCGGCCCTGCGCGCCGACACGCCGCTCACCTTGACCGTCGACGACCTGCGCAAGCTGCGCGCCACCAACGACCCGATCTCGATCGACGAGGTCGTCGCCATCTATCTCCCGCTGTCCCGGCTTCTCGCGCTTTACGTCGCCGCCACGCAGGGGCTGTTCAAGGCCACGCAACGCTTCCTCGGGGCCGAAAACGGCAAGGTCCCGTATATTATTGGCGTGGCGGGATCGGTGGCGGTCGGCAAATCCACGACGGCGCGGGTGCTGAAAGCGCTGATGTCGCGCTGGCCCAATACGCCGAAGGTCGAACTCGTCACGACGGACGGCTTCCTTCACCCTAACCGGGTGCTGCTCGAGCAGAACCTGATGGAGCGCAAGGGGTTTCCGGAGAGCTTCAACGGCACGGCGCTGATCCAGTTTCTGTCGGATGTGAAGGCCGGCAAGAGCAACGTCGAAGCCCCGGTCTATTCCCATCTCACCTATGACGTCCTGCCGGACGCGCGCGTGCAGGTGGATCGACCCGACATCCTCATCGTCGAGGGGCTGAACGTCCTCCTTCCCAATCGTCCGTCGCGCGATGGGCGCGATATTCCCTTCGTGTCGGACTTCTTCGACTTTTCGGTCTATCTCGACGCCGATGAGACGCTGCTCGAGCAATGGTACGTGTCGCGCTTCATGAGTCTGCGCGAGACGGCCTTCCGCGATCCGCTGTCCTACTTCCGAAAATATGCCGACGTCAGCGTCGACGAGGCTCAGGCGATCGCGCGCAGTATCTGGACCCGGATCAATCTCAAGAACCTCATCGAGAATGTCCGACCCACCCGGGCCCGCGCGAGCCTGATCCTGCGCAAGGGCTCCAGTCACGAGATCGAGCGTGTGGCCCTGAGAAAGCTCTGAGGCCGCCTTGAGATCTACCGCAAATGGGT
>JAYVMK010000365.1:0-5586 GCA_043758995.1 Lichenibacterium sp.
TCGCTTGGCCTTTGGTCATGGCCGCGCTGAATAGGAACTAACGAGCAAGGCTTGCCAAAGCGATCCATCATGAAATGCGACGTCCGCAAGGGTATGCCCTAGCGGACGACCAGAGTGGGCCTACAAACCCCGTTCGCTAGGATTGCTATTGCCTAACGGACATGCTGTTATGCGGACACTATCTAAACGGACAGGGTGCCGCGATGAAAACCGTCCTCTACGCCCGAGTCTCGACATCGGAGCAGACGATCGCGCACCAGCGCACCCAAGCCGAGACGGCGGGCTTCGACATCGATGACGTTGTGGCCGACGACGGCGTGTCCGGCGTCTCTACCCGCCTCGCGGATCGGCCGGAGGGTCGCCGGCTATTCGATATGCTTCGCCGCGGTGACGTGCTGGTGGTGCGTTGGGTGGACCGGCTCGGCCGCAACTATGCCGATGTGACGGATGCCATCCGAGAGTTCATGCGTCGTGGCGTCGTGATCCGTACCGTCATCAACGGGCTGACGTTCGACGGCGCGACATCGGATGCGATGCAGGCGGCCGTCCGCGACGCGCTCATCGGTTTTATGGCTGCTCTATCCCAGGCCCAAGCCGAGGCAACGAAAGAAGCTCAGAGAGCGGGCGTGGCTCACGCAAAGGCCAAGGGTGACGCCAGTCCCTACCGAGGCCGGAAGCCGTCGTTCGACCGTGAGAAGCTTCGGATCGTACAGGATATGCTGACTCAAGGCGCCGGCGTGTCGGCGATCTCCCAGGCGACGGGCTTGTCGCGCCAGGCCATCTATCGTGTCCAGGCCGACCCTGCAGGCGCTGAGGCATCGCTCGCGGCCTGGTTGGTGGCAGCCTGATGACCGATGAACCTAAGCCTGACTTCGAAGTGAAAACGTGGCTCCGAGGTGGCGCCGGCCGCGGCGCCGAATGGCAATGGGGAGTGTACCCTGCCGGTGGCGTCGAGCCGGTCACAAGCGTCAAGACCATGGGAGCCGAGCGCAAGGCCAAGGCCGCTGGCGAAGCCGCTATGAGCGAACTCCTGGACGCACGGCGGAAGAAGCGGAAGTGATCGTGGTCACCGTGACGGGTGGTACTACGCCTCGACCATTTCCCGCTCGGCATCCTGCCAAAGCGCGACTTCGTCGATCATCAATCTGTCGCGTCTGATCTCCGCCAAGGTCCAGCCCTGGCCCGAGGCCTGCTCGATGACCCGGAGAGCCTCTGTCGCGCTCGCGCGCCGTGCGATGCTGGCGTCGCCGCCCTGACGGCACTTGATCACGTAGAAGATCATCACGCGCTCCATGGCGTTGTTCCCAGCCACATTGCTTATTGTAGGTTGCGGGGAGCTTGCGCGAAAGGTTGTAAACTGGCATAAATGTCTTCGCCGACCCCCACGTGAGTGGTCGCCTTGGCTATCGGGATGCCCATGCAACCGCAGCCCCCTTCCCGCCCTCCGGCGAACAAGGTGGTGCTGTGCCTGATCGGATCTTTCCCCGCGATTCACACCGCACCCTCGCGTTAGGCGCCGTCGCGGCGATCGCGCTCACGACCGCGGCCATCGCCACCTCGCGCCATGGTCTCCGACACGCAGAGTTGGTCGCGGGCAACCAGATCCCGCCCGACGCCTGCGTGGCCTTCTACGGCCCGGGTCCCTGCCGCGAGCACGGCACCACCATCATCGGCTCGACCGACGCCGTTGCGCTGTGGCCACCGCCTCGGAGTCGGCCTGCCCTACGCTTCGGGGACATGCCGTGAGCGCGTCGACGTCTGCCGTGTCAGTGACCCTGGATGGCGTAACCTTCGACATGTGGGGAACGGCGGCCATCGAGGCAGGCCTTGCGGTCGCGTTCGACATCCGCGGCGACGAGGGCCCGCGCTCGATCTTCGACATCATCCGTGACCACCTCGCGGCAGGCAGGGCCGTGGCCTTGTGGGACTCGGCGAACGTCATGCCCCCCTTCTCGGTCGGCATAATCGACGGCCGACACATCGCCTCCGGCACTGATGGCGTTCTGACCAACTTCGTCACGCTCGTAGCGGCACTGAAGCACGGCCTCATGGGCTGTGAAGGCGCTTGGCCTCGGTGGTGGAAGGATCCGTGTCATGGCTGATTCAGCCGACAACGGCGGCCAGGGATACGCGGGACAAGCCGGCATCACTTCGCCGGGGTCCGGCCATAACGCCCGGGCGCTACAGCACCGTATTCAGCAGGACGCGCGCCGCACGACGGTGCCCGTCAAGATCATCAAGATCTACGGCGGTGGTACGGCCGGCACGCCCACGGCGGACGTTCAACCGCTCATCGACCAGGTCGACGGACTCGGTGAACCGGAACAGCACCAACAGCGTCGACACCACGATCCACGGTGGCGTTCACGTCCACACGAAAGCGACCGATGCGCAAGGGATCGCGGGCGACCTCGACAAATACCTGTTTCAGGGTCGGGACGCGCGGCAGGCTAACTGAGGGCTGGCTTAATCAGCGGCGGCAATCGTGCCAGTTTTGTTGCGCTGATGTATCCCCCGGCCTTCCATAGCACCAGCCCGCCGCCTTGACCTTCCGGTCAACAATGTCCCGCAGTTCGCAAGCTGCGGCGGTGGCGTTCTCACCGGAACCGTCGCGGCAAGCTTCGTTCGCGAGATCCCACTCGTGTAGAAGTTCAACAGGCTTTGACGCCGCGCTCGCCGGGACCGCACCGACCACGAGGTCAACGAAGGCGATGGCGAAGCGCGTGGTCGGGGTCCAGCTTGAACTACCCCGACGACATCGGGGTAGCTTGACGCTACTCCGCTCGACCATGACGAGCAGTCAGGGCCGCAGCCCGAGGTAAAGGCAACCCCCCGGGCCGCGCCGACTGTAGAACGTCGATCACCAACGCTGAGATCAGCCGGCCGTCTTCGGCACGCTCCTCAGCAGCATCACCGGATCTGCCTGCTCCTCGGTCTCGGCCACTTCGGCCGTCTTGGCATCGGCGATCGCCTGACCGCAGGCCTCCATCGGCCCTGTGGCTTCGATCCACTCGTCGTAAAGCGTGTGGCCCTGGTCATCGGCCACCATCACCTTGAACTTCGGCATCTCGCGTTCCTCCCGCGCCGCCAACGCCGGGCAATGAACTGGGTTGCCACCACCCCATTCTCGCATCTCACGCCAAGGCGCTGATTAGTCTTCCTCTAATCATTGAATATGAGAGACTTTTTAGTCGACATCTTATCCATAAGTAGCATCATAGGCCGGTGAAAAAGGAGGCCTGATGCCCAAGCCCAACCCATCCATGGCCGAAGCTGATTGCGACAAGGCCCGCCTCGCCAGGAGCATTCTCGACGCCGCCCAACGGGCCGAGAACCTGGGATTCGGTGATGCCGCTCGCCTCCTCCGCCAGGCGCAAACAGCGGCGGAACAGGCCGCCGAAGCCGATCGAGCAGCTTCAACGAACTGAGACGCGGCCGAGCAGAAGCGGGTGCGGATCAGTCGTAATCCTCACCCATGGTGCCGACGATACCGCTTCAGGCGCGATATATGTCGTGAACCAGCGGCGGGGAAGCTCTTATGCGTGGCGGCAGTGATAGCGGAACCGGCCGGAGCCGCGTAGGTCGCAACTGACCATCCTATCGCTACGAGAAGGCCGAGGAGAAGTCTGAAGGTCAACCGCATCGAAGGCCTCGTCATGCGAACGCGAAGGCTCGTTGTGAACATTTCGATCATGTGGCCGATGGAGCCAGACGGTTATCCTTTCAGGGCCGATCCGCCCGGATATGGCATGCGGCGATTGTAAGGATCTGGTTCGGCCTCAACAAAGGCCGAGGCAGGGGCGTTCAGGCTGGATCCCTCATTCCTCGAAAGGTTAGTTCACCACGGTAGACGACACGGCCCTGACGGTCCCTTACGTCACATGTGATGACATGCAGATCTCCGTTGGGCATCTCTTCGCGGGCGATATCTGGAAGCAATCCCTGGCACTGTTCGCAAGCTTCTTCGATGTCAGCGAACTCCTCACCAACGTCGTCGTGGTGAAAACCACGCGAGTCGCGAACATCGAAATAGTAACGGGCCATGAAAAGTGACCTCCAATCGGCCCACAACATGAACCAGAAGTGAGCTTTTAAATCCCCGTGATTGAAACTCAATGCGCACAAACGTCTAGGATGTATGTAACCTCGAGTACGGTCTATACGAATTGCATTCCTGACAAGGGATGAGCGTATGTCGGGTCGTATTACCCCCACCCATATCCGTGGGGCACGGGGCATGTTGGATTGGTCCATTGCAGATCTAGCGGAGGCGGCCGGCTTGTCCATATCGACAATTAGGAGAATGGAGATGGCAGGTTCACAGCCGATCTCGGAAAAGGCCCTCTCGACGACACAGGCGGCTCTCGAAGCGGCTGGCGTGCAGTTCCTCGCAGATACAGGTGAGGGGGGCGGGATTCGGCTCCGAGGTCGCTGAGAATACCGCCGCCCGAGCTGCACGCGCGCAATGAGAGAGCTCAGATCAGGTCGTTGAGGATCGCGGACTCCTGTGCCGCGCTCCGATCTGCCTGTAACAACTCAGGATGTGCATCAGCGCTCAAAGAAGAACCAATCAGGATGGGACCGGCGCCAGTCACCTTGCCGATCAGCGTTCTGCTGAAGCATCATCCCAAACTTGACGCAGGCTTTTTTGTCGCCGTGGTCACATAGGTCGTGAAACCCGATCATCTGGGCTTCGCGTCCATCCTGAGCCAAGGCAGGCGTAAAACCAGCAGTGATAATCGCAAAGGCAAGGATGATCTTGCGCATCGTGTCGTCTCCATCTTCAGCGCCGCGCCGTGTAGCGCAGGGTCGTCACGGGTAAAGTCGATCGGATGAATGAGGGCATACTAATTTTGTCAGATGACGTTCACGGTCACATTGCCCCGTCGGCGTCAGTCATAGTCCCAGGCATCTGGCGACACACCTAGCAGGAGATCTTTGACGTTGATCCACGGCGTGGCGTGGCCGGCGCCATACATCCGATCGGCCACCCGTTCCAGCCTTCGTCTATGGACGCTGAACCGCCGAAGCATCTCCGCATCGTTGCGGGCGTGGCTCTCCTCAAGTTCGTCGACCGCGTTCCGGAAAACGTGGCAGCGCACCACGCCGTCTCGGCTCGCCATCGTGAAGGCAAGACCGAAAGGATCAATCTGGGCGGGCTGGTCGGTGCTGGTGAGACGCAAAGGCAATCCGCTTCTAAGGCGAGGTTATCGGACCCTTGATCTACTCCATCAGCCCCAGCGCTGTCGCCGCGGCGATGAACCGTCAAGCCTCGCCGGCGTAGGATGTCCAGGCCGGCGCCGTCACTTCACGGTGCCAATCCACATCTTCACCGATGCCGGTCACCTCGCCGCCGATCCCCATCATCTCGTCCGGGTCGTTCCCATCCGCCACACATAGGGCGCGAGCGACGCGGGCGATGCGATCCTCGTCTGACATGCGGTCCTCCAGTCGGCAGGGCCACAACGCGCGAGCGGGTCCAAAGGGGCACCTACGGATCAACCGCGTCGGCGGAGGACGCGGAGAGAGAAGGAAAGCGGGTGTGGATCGTAGCTAGGGGCAAGAGCCAGAAGGCTTGAGACCCCA
>JAYVMK010000366.1:0-10148 GCA_043758995.1 Lichenibacterium sp.
AGCGTCACGTCCCGCGACTTCCCGACCAACCGCGGCGGCCTTTGCCGAAAAGGCTGGACGGCCACCGATCTGCTCGACTCGCCGGAGCGCCTGACTTCACCTCTGATCCGCGACAGCAAGGGCAGCCCATTTCGCGAAGCCAGCTGGGACGAAGCGCTCGACCGGGTGGCGCGACAGCTGACCGCGGTGAAGACCCGCTACGGCGCCGACGCCGTGGGTGTCTTCGGCGGCGGCGGCCTGACCAACGAGAAGACCTATCTGCTCGGCAAGTTCGCCCGGCTGGCTCTCGGCACCGCCAACATCGATTACAACGGACGCTACTGCATGTCGTCGGCGGCGGCGGCGGGCAGCCGCGCCTTCGGCATCGACCGCGGCCTGCCCTTCCCCATCGCCGATATCGCGGGCTCGGAAGCCATTCTGCTGGCCGGCAGCAATCCGGCCGAGACCATGCCGCCGTTGATGCAATATTTCGACGCGCAGCGCGCCCGCGGCGGCACGCTGATCGTGGTCGATCCCCGCCGCAGCGCCACCGCCAAGCAGGCGACGCTGCATCTCCAGACCACGCCGGGCAGCGACGGTGCGCTGGCTCACGGCCTGCTTCACGTGGCGATTCGCGACAGACTGATCGACGCCGCTTTCATCGCCGAGCGGACAGCGGGCTTCGAAGCCGTGCGCCGCATCGCCGCCCAATATTGGCCCGACCGCGTCGAGCGCATCACCGGCATCCCGGAACGCCAGATCACCGAGGCGGCCCATCTGCTCGGCGAGGCCGCCACCGCCATGGTGCTGACCGGCCGCGGTCCCGAACAGCAGAGCCAGGGCGTCGACAACGTCTCGGCCTTCATCAATCTCGCCTTGGCGCTGGGCCAGGCCGGCAAGCCCTTCGCCGGCTGGGGCACGCTGACGGGCCAGGGCAACGGCCAGGGCGGCCGCGAACACGGCCAGAAAGCGGACCAACTTCCCGGCTACCGTAAGATCGCCGACCCGCAGCATCGCGCCGAGGTGGCGGCGGTCTGGGGCGTCGATCCCGCCACCCTGCCCGGCCCGGGCCTTTCCGCCAACGAGTTGCTCGACGCGACGGCGCCCGGCGGGCGGGTGAAGGCCCTGATGGTGCTGGCCTCCAATATCGTCGTCTCGGCGCCGGCGGCGGGTCGGGTCAAGGCCCACCTGCAGGGCCTCGAGTTCCTCGTGGTCTCGGACATGGTCCTCTCCGAAACGGCGGCTCTGGCCGATGTCGTCCTGCCGACCGCGCAATGGGCCGAAGAGGACGGCACGATGACCAACCTCGAGGGGCGCGTGATCCGGCGCGCCAAGGCCAAGGCGCCGCCGCAGGGCGTCAGGACGGATGCCGAGGTCCTCGCAGCCCTGGCGGCTCGGCTCGGGAGCACCCTCACGTTCGAGAGCCATGCCGAGACGGGCTTCGAAGAGTTGCGCCGCGCCAGCCGAGGTGGCCTCGCCGATTATGCCGGGATCTCCTACGCCCGGATCGCCGCCGAGGACGGCGTCTTCTGGCCCTGCCCCGATGCCGCGCATCCCGGCACGCCGCGGCTCTTTCTCGACCGGTTCGCGACACCCGACGGACGCGCGCGCTTTCACGCCGCCGAGCATCGACGGTCCGGCGAGGAGCCCGACGGCGATTACCCGCTCTGGCTGACGACGGGCCGCGTGCTGGCCCAGTATCAATCCGGCGCGCAGACCCGCCGCGTACCGGACCTCGCAGCCGCCGAGCCCTGCGCCTTCGTCGAGATCCATCCCCAGACGGCGCGAGGCCTCGGGCTCACGGAGGGCGACATGGTGCGCCTCACGACCCGGCGCGGCAGTATCGCCGTCAAGGCGCGCCTGACGCCGACGATCCGGCTCGATACGCTTTTCCTGCCCTTCCATTGGGGCGACGGACAGTCGGCCAACGTTCTGACCAACCCCGCTCTCGACCCGGTGTCGCGAATGCCCGAGTTCAAAGTCTGCGCGGTGCGGGTGGAGCGCGACTCGCCCCTGCCCTGAGCCGTTTGCCGTTGGCGGGCGCCATGGCATGGGATTCGCAGATTCCCCGTCGCTGGGCATCGGCGATCGGGACGACGGACGAGATGACGAAACGCAAGCTGGTCGTGATCGGCAACGGTATGGCGGGCGCCAGGGCCGTCGAGAACGTCCTATCGCGCGACGGCGGGGATCTGTTCGCCATCGCCATGTTCGGCGACGAACCCTACGGCAATTACAACCGCATCATGCTGTCCGGGATTCTCAATGGATCGAAGACGCTCGACGATATCCTGATCAATACGCCCGAATGGTACGCAGACAGCGGCGTCAAACTGCACAGCGGCGATCGCGTCGTCGACATCGACCGGGTCGCCAAGACCGTTCGCTCGGCGAGCGGAATCGTCGAACCTTACGACGTCCTGCTCATCGCCACTGGTTCGAAAGCCTTCGTGCCCCCCTTCAAAGGGGCTTTCGACGCTGCGGGCCGGCTGAAGCCCGGCGTCTTCGCTTACCGGACGCTCGACGATTGCCGGGCCATTGCGGCTCATGCCAAGGGGGCCCGCAAGGCCGTGACGATCGGTGGCGGCCTGCTTGGGCTCGAAGCCGCGCGGGCTTTGGGTGGCCTCGGCTGCGAATCCCATGTGGTTCATCTCGCCGACCACCTTCTCGAACTGCAACTCGACGCGACGGGCGGCGGGTTGCTCCGCCGCGCCATGGAGGGCTTCGGCCTGCAGGTCCACACCGGCAAAGCCACGACGGAAGTGCTCGGCGCGGACCGCGTGACCGGCCTTGCCTTCAAGGATGGCAGCACGATCGACTGCGACATGGTCGTGGTGGCGGCCGGTGTGCGGCCGAACAGCGAGATCGGCCTGCGGGCCGGGCTCACGGTCGAGCGCGCGATCGTGGTCAACGATCAGATGCAGTCGATCGACGACCGCTCGATCTATGCGGTCGGCGAATGTGCCCAGCACAATGGCAAGGTTTACGGCCTCGTGGCGCCGTTGTGGGATCAGGCTGCGGTCTTCGCCGACCATGTGACGGGACGGAACGACCAGGCCGCCTATGGGGGGTCGAAACTCGCCACGAAGCTGAAGGTCATGGGGGTCGAGCTCGCCTCGATGGGCATCACCAATCCCCGGGACGAGCACGACGAGGTGATCCAGTTCGCCGAGCCGAAGCGCGGCACCTACAAGAAGCTCATCCTGCGTGACGGACGGCTCGTCGGCGGCATCTTGATGGGCGAGATTTCAAAAGCCCCCTACCTGATGCAGGCCTTCGACCGGGACTCGCCTCTTCCCGAGGAGCGGTTGGCGCTGCTCTTCGACCTCGGCACGGCGCCCCCGACGCTGTCCCCCGAAGAGATGCCGGCCGAGACGAAGGTCTGTAATTGCAACGGCGTCACCAAGGGCGCCATCGGGGCCTCGATCGCGGCCGGATGCCGCGAGACTCAGGCCGTCATGGCAGCGACCCGCGCCGGGACGGGCTGCGGCTCCTGCAAGAGCCAGGTCGAGACGCTGACGGCCTATTTCGTCGCGCGGACGCCGGAGCCGGTCAGCGAGGAGGCTTTGTCCCGGCTCGATGGTCTCATGCAGGCCCGTATTCTCGAGGACGGCACCTTCTCGATGCGACCCGACACCGAAGATGGCCATTGCACGCCGGCGCAGCTCATGCGCATCGCCGAAGTCGCGATGAGGTACAAGGTCCCCTCGGTCCGGCTCATGGGCCACGATCGGATCGATCTGGTCGGGCTCGTCAAGGACGATGTCGCCAGATTGTGGAGCGAATTGTACCTTACCGCGGCGGACTGACTGCAACGCCGATACAGCTTCTTCGTCACAGATGGCATCGACGCCGGAGCCGCCAGTGCCGCGCGTCGACCTTGCTTGCTCGGACGTGAAGCCGATCCCGATCGTCCCCGCCTCGGACCATCGGGTGGCTCTGGCCAGTAACCTAGGTGATGCGCCGGCGCGCCGATCTCCGCTATAAAGGAGGCGACGAAACGCGAGGTGATCCTTCGATGGCCTGCAGGACAGGAGCGCGCGCTTACGGCGGCATCATCCGCCATCCGTCAGACCTGATGCGGAAGGCACGTCCTTCGCCGCTTTATGTCGGAGCCGCTTGCCATAGGCATCGCCGACCTGTCCGCAGCCTCGTCCCCGGCAGTTGCGGTCGGGAGTTCGCGTCGCTCGTCTGACGGCCTTGCTCCGAAATCCTCTTTGATCCCACTCACAGCCTCCATCGCGTCTATGCCCTCTCACGCCACCGAACATCAGCGCAGCTTGATGCGCTCTCTCTTTCGCCTGCACCACGGCGATCAGGCCGCCGTATGCACGGCCTATGCGCGCGCCGAAGCCAGCGGACAGGTGTTCCGAAAGCGGGGCGACTATCGGCTCTCGCCGGAGGCCTACGCCGAGGCCCTGTTCGCGCATGGTCTGTCTGACGGATGGATCAAGAGCGTACCGGCAAGTACGTCATCGTAGCGACACAGTGTTCGCTGGAAGACGGAACGATCGATTCTTGTCAGAAGGAATCATAAGCTAGGGCGTGCCGCGCTGCCCTCCCTTAAAACGGCGTCAGGGTGCTCGTGCATCGCCCTGCAGTACGACGAGGGTCCGCTATGGCGATATCCAACACTCATCGAACATTCGCGACCAGCGCGGCTTTGGCGCTTCTCGACAAGATCATCGAGCTCCCGGCGGGACGGGCGATGCCGGCGGCCAGAATAGCCTGGGAGTCCGCCTGGATCGCGTGCCTCACCAACTGCCCCGGATGGGCTGCGACCGCCGAGCGCGACTTCCAGAAGGCCTTGATCGAGCTCGCAACCGTGCTTCAGCCCACGCGTGCCGTCCCGGCCGGACGGACCCGCAAGGCGAGAAGTAGCATGACGGGCGAGGCGAGCTATTCGTCAGCCTTCCGACTGAACCCGGCCTCTGCCGAGTGGAAGCAGACCGTCGGCCATTAGGCTGCTCCGGCATGTCGCCCGCGAAACCGACGACAGCCCTCCGCAGACTTGGTGCGGACGACGGGACTCGAACCCGTAAGCCCGAAGGCGCGAGATTTTAAGTCTCGTGTGGCTACCAGTTTCACCACGTCCGCGACGGCGAGGCCGTTCCGCGAGGCGAACTTATCCGACTGGCTCCGCAGCCGGCAAGGGCGCCCCAACCATCCCGGCGCAAGCCAAGCGAACCGGTGCCGCTCAGCGCAGGACAAGAGCCACGACGGCCGACGATGTCAGGCGCTCGATCTGTGACGGTGCCTCAGACGCTGTCGCGTAGACTCACCGAACAGCAGTTGCAAAATCTTCTCGCGTAAGCACGTGACAGATACCATCCTGTTCCATGGCGTCGCGACTCGGGCAGGATGCAACTCCGCCGTGCCGGCTCCAACTCCGACGGAGGACGACATGGCGCTCGCACGGACAGGAACGGCAGCCGCAGGCGCGGCCTTCGCACTCAGCCTCATGACATCGGCCGGCGCCGCAGGGATGACGCTCGGGCACATCGGCGAGACGCCGGGGCCGAAGCTCATCCTGGCTCAATGGGTCTACGGACCCTACGGCCGCCCTTACTGGGCGGGACCTTACAGCTACGGACCCCGCGTCTGGGCGCGCCGAGGCTATTACAGGCCGTTCGGACCCGGCGCCATCAAGCAGCGCAATCGCACGCGCCTCGACTATTGCATCAGCAAACCCGAGCGCTGCTGACCTGCCAATCCGGTCGAGACTCGAAACGCGGATCCGATCGTGCCGGAACGTCACGCGGGTCCGAGCCGGTCTTCCACCTATTGTTTGAAGCAGCCGTGTCCTGGATACGGAGCGGCGCGATCGTGGCGGCGCCGACCATGCTCGTCGCATTCTGAGACCTGCGCGGCAGCGGACGCGGTCTGTCCGCAGATGCAGACTGGAAACGGTCTCAGGAGTGTGTCACGCTTTTCGATCGGCCGCCGAGCGAGCAAGTTGCGCTGGCGCCTGACACGTCGCGCAAGGTCGGCGAGGAGGATCGCTCCGAGTGGGACGTCGCCGAGGTCGCGGCACCCGATCGGCGCTTCTATGTGCAATGCGATTTTGGTCCGAAAAGCCCGGCCATCACTCGGCAGCAACCCGCGTCGACGACCCGACGCACCCTCGTGTCACGGCGCGAAAGGCTCGCCTTCAGCTGCTCGGGGCGGTGATCAAGCGGCCACCGCCCTGGTCGAACTGCTTAGCCCCGCTGATCCTTGGCGAGCGGCTCCTGGAAGGTCAGGCCCATGTCCCAGGGAAAGTAGATCCAGGTGTCCTGGCTGACCTCGGTCACGAAAGTGTCGACGAGCGGGCGGCCGAGGGGCTTCGCATAAATGGTGGCGAAATGGGCATGGGGCAGCATGTCCCGGACCTGCCGCGCCGTCTTGCCGGTGTCGACGAGGTCGTCGATGACCAGGACCTTGGCGTCGGCACCGAGAGCCAGCACGGCGTCGGAGACGCCCTTCAGGACTTCGAGGCCGCCCTGGGTGTCGTAATCGTGGTAGCTGGCGATGCAGACCGTCTCGATGGTGCGGATCCCGAGCTCGCGCGCCACGATGGCGGCGGGCACCAGCCCACCGCGCGTGATCGCGACCAACGCCTGGAACGGGCCTGCCGCCGAAAGCCGCCAGGCCAGGGCGCGGCAGTCGCGGTGAAACTGGTCCCAGGAGACCGGAAAGGCCTTGTTGCCGTGCTCGTTCATCCCGGGTCCCCTTCTGGTCGTGTTCGCGAGCGCGCTATACCGGAACGCCGTCGCCCCGCAAATCCGCCAGCAGGGCAACCACGGCCGCACGGGCCGCGGCAACGAGCGCCGAATCGCGCCCCCGAACCACGATCTGGTTCTTGAAGCCCTCGGGCGAGAACGACGGGTAGGAGCCGATGGACACGTCCGGATGCGCCTTGGCCAGAGCGCCGAGCCCGGCCGCGTAGGCGCCTTCGGGCAGGCCCGCGGCATCGATGGATTCCGACGCCATGGGGGTCCCACCGACGAGCCGAGACGCGACATTGTCCAGCATGTTCTGCATGATCGAGGGCACACCCGCCATCACGATGACGTTGCCGAGCATGAAGCCCGGCGCCTTCGACACATCGTTGCGGATCAGTTCGGCGCCGTCGGGGATGCGCGCCATGCGGCGGCGGGCTTCGTTGAGATCCTGCGGTGCGATGCGCTCGAGCAGCATGCGGATCGCCTCCGGGTGTTCGGAGATCCCGACCCCGACCGCCTTGGCGACGCTGTCGGCGGTGATGTCGTCATGGGTCGGGCCGATGCCGCCCGTCGTGAAGAGATAGGTGTAGCGGTGGCGCAGAGCATTCACCGCCGCCACGATCTCCTCCTCGACATCCGGCACGACGCGGACCTCGCGGAGGTCGATCCCCATGGCCCAGAGGTAATCGGCGATGGTGCCGATGTTCTTGTCCTTGGTGCGGCCCGACAGGATCTCGTCGCCGATGACCAGGATGGCGGCCGTCACGGGGGTGGACATGGGCTCGTGCTCCGGAATGCGGTCGAGCGCGCGTCAGCGCTCGTAGATGATGTTGGTACGGGTCTTGAGCGCGACTCGGTAGCCTTGCCGGGCGATGAGGGCGGGCAGGTCGATGGCCCAGCGGCCTGGCGCGTCCTCGACGATCAGCAGCCGAGGCCAAAGCCGCGGCGCCCCATCCCGGAAGAAGGCTTCGAGGATGAGGTCTTCCGCGCCTTCGACGTCGAGCTTCACGGCATCGATGTGATCGAAGCCCTCCTCGGCCACGATGGTCGACAGCGCGCGGGCGGGCACCCGCACCGACGTGCCGAGCCCGTGCGTGCCGACGAGACGCATCGAGGTCTCGCCTTTGTTCTTCGCATCGACGAAGAGCGTCACCTCGCCATCGCGATCCGCCACCGCCATCTCGAGCGCCTTGATGGAGGTGAAGCCGTTCTGGCGGATGTTGAAGGACAGCCGCTCGAAGATGTCGGCCTGGGGTTCGATCGCCAGGATGCGGGCTCGCGGTCCCGCCAGGGTGGCGGCGAACAGCGCGTAGCCGCCGACATTGGCGCCGACATCGATGAAGACGAAGTCCGACCCGAGCCGCTCGGTGAGGAAGCGGCGTTCCTGCGGATCGAAATATTGCGGGGTGAACAGCAGGTTCTTCTCGGCCACGTTGTTGGCCGGGTAGAGCCGCATGCGGGCGCCGAGCGAGTCGACGTCGAGCGGCCGGCCCGCCAAGGCCCGAATGCCGATGGCGCGCAGCGCGAAGGCGAGCCGCCGCCCCGCCCAGCCGGTGCCGCAGAGGCGGGCCACGCGCACCAGCCCGGCGAGCCAGCCGCGGGGGACGTGGCGGCCGAAGGGATCGAGGTCGTTCGAGGCTCTGGACGTCATCGGCCCTGTGTCGAGCAAGCGTGGAGGCTTGGCAAGCCCGCCGGTCGACGGCGTTTGAAGTCGAAGGGGCGATTGTCTATTCTAAGGTCAGAGCCCTTCGGGGCACCCTCCTCCCATCGCTCGAGCACATATGACCTTCGTCGAAGCCTCGACATCGCCGGGTCGCAAGAACGGCCAGATCAAGATCCATGGGCCGGAGGCCTTCGAAGGCATGCGCCGGGCGGGCCGTCTTTGCGCCGAAGCGCTCGACATGCTGGTGCCGGAGGTTCAGCCCGGTGTCACCACGGCGGCGCTCGACAAGCTCGTCTTCGATTTCGCGATGGACCATGGCGCCTACCCGGCGCCGCTCGATTATCGCGGCTTCATCAAGAGCATCTGCACGTCGCTGAACCACGTCGTGTGTCACGGCATCCCAGACGACAAGCCGCTGCGCTCGGGTGACATCATGAACATCGACGTCACGCTGATCCTCGACGGGTGGCACGGGGACTCGTCGCGGATGTATGCGGTCGGCGAGATCCCGCGCCGCGCCGAGCGGCTGATGGAAGTCACCTACGAGTCGCTGATGATCGGCGTCGCGGCCGTGAAGCCCGGCGCCACGACGGGCGACGTCGGGGCGGCGATCCAGACCTATGCCGAGGGCGAGCGCTGCACCATCGTGCGGGAGTTCTGCGGCCACGGTATCGGGCGGCTGTTCCACGACGAGCCCAACATCCTGCACTATGGAAAGCGGGGCGAAGGCGTGGTGCTGAAGCCCGGCATGTTCTTCACCGTCGAACCCATGGTGAATCTCGGCCGGCCGCAGGTGAAGGTGCTGGCCGACGGCTGGACGGCGGTGACGCGGGATCGCTCGCTCTCGGCGCAGTTCGAGCATTCGGTCGGAGTCACCGAGACGGGCTGCGAGATCTTCACTCTGTCTCCCGCAGGGCTGCATCACCCGCCCTACGCGAGCGCCCCTGTCGCCGCATGAGCGATACCGGCGACGCCGAAGGGCTCCGAGAGGGTCCGCCGGGGGCGCCGCATCACGCGGGCCATCGGGATAGGCTGCGCGAACGTTTCAACACGGTCGGCGATGCCGGCGTGGCCGATTACGAGCTTCTGGAACTGATCCTCTTCCGCGCCATTCCACGGCGGGACGTGAAGCCTTTGGCCAAGGCCATGATGGCGCGGTTCGGCTCCTTTGCCGAGACGATCGCGGCGCGGCCGGAGCGCTTGCGCGAGATCCCCGGCCTCGGCGAAGGCGCCATCACGGATCTGAAGATCGTCGAGGCGGCGGCGCGGCGGCTCACCAAGGGCGTCGTGAAAGCGCGGCCGACGCTGGGTTCCTGGACCGAGGTGCTGGACTACTGCCGCGCCGCCATGGCGTTCAACGACACGGAGGAGTTCCGCATCCTCTTTCTCGACAAGCGGAACATGCTGATCGGCGACGAGGTGCAGGGCCGCGGCACCATAGACCACACACCCGTCTATCCACGGGAAGTCGTGCGGCGCGCCCTGGAACTCGGTTCCACCGCGCTCGTGCTGGTCCATAACCACCCCTCCGGCGACCCGACGCCCTCGACCGCCGACATTCGCATGACCCACGAGATCATCGCCATCGCCAAGCCGATGGGCATCGCCATCCACGATCACCTGATCGTCGGCCGGCAGGGTCACAGCAGCCTGAAGGCGCTGAAGCTCATTTGAGAGGCGACGTCTCGCTCTGCCTCGACACGCGGGCGGGCGCTTCGCCTTCAGCAATGGCGCGATCGACCCGTCGAGACTCCCACCAGGGACAGGTCATCGAGATCACCACGATCCCAAGTGCCGTGAGA
>JAYVMK010000367.1:0-3849 GCA_043758995.1 Lichenibacterium sp.
CGCAGGCACGCCCGCGACGTTGGCCAGCATGGCGTAGGGCGCGAAGGCATTCATGCGACGCCAGTTCTCGTCGACATCGTCGCCGTCCATCGGGAAGGCGCCGAGCAGTGGGGGCGCGAAGGCCAGCATAGGTGTCAGCAGAACGTCGACCTCGTCGAATAGCCGCCACATCCCGTGTGCGACCGCGACGCCCGACGACAGTGCCGTCTGCAGGGCCACACCGCCGATCGCGAGCCCGCGAGCCACGACGGCGCGCGTCAAGGGCTCGACCTGGGCCAGCGCCGCGGGTCCGAGGTGCCCGAGGTTGCGGGCCGCGTTCACCGCGATGACGCGGTCGAACACCGAGGTAGCCTGTGCGGTGTAACGGCCGACCCGCTCCGGATCGACGGGCACCAGAGTATGGCCCGCGGCCGCAAGCACCCCGGCGGCCTCGGTGACCGCGTGCTGGCGTTCAGTCTCGACCGGGAAGTCTGGCGGACCCTCGACGCAGACCCCGATGCGCAGCGGACCCACCGGCCCCGCCAGCGCCTTCGACGCGGGCCGCCCGAGATCGGGATCGGGCTCCGGCCCCCGTCCCCGTCCCGCCACGGAATCGAGCGCCGCTGCGGTGTCGCGGAGGCTGCGGCTCAGAACGAGTTCGCAGGCGAGGCCGTGGAGGTGGTTGCCGAATGCGGGTCCCCCGGGCACCGCGGCGCGGGTTGGTTTGAGGCCGACGAGGCCGCAGCAGGCGGCCGGGACGCGCGTCGAGCCGCCCGCATCCCCCGATTGGGCCAAGGTGACGATGCCGGCCGCGACGGCCGCTGCCGCACCCCCTGACGATCCGCCCGGCGTCCGGCTCGGGTCGAGGGGGTTTCGCGCCACGGGACCGATGGCGGGCTCGGATGCCAGCGTCATTCCGAATTCGGGAACGGTCGTGACCCCGAACGGTACGAGGCCGGCGGCCTTGAAACGGGAAGCGAGATCACTATCGACGGTCGGCGGTGGGACGTCGAGGAGCAGCCGCGACCCGCACACGACCGGAAACCCGGCGGCGGCCGCGCCGAGGTCCTTCATCAGAAACGGCACGCCGAAGAACGGCATCGCGGCGGCTCGCGCGGGGTCGGCCCGCAGCAGCGCGTCGAGGGCGTCGGCCCGGCGGAGGCCCTGCGCGGCATCGAGGAACCGGATCGCACCGAAATGCGCGCGGTCGTCGGCTAGCGCCAGTGACGACGTCATCGCGTCGCGGGCTGACAGAGACCCGGCCCGAATGGCATCCGCCAGGGCCAAGGCGACGGAAGCTTCGATGGCTGGGTGCACGCTCACGTCTCCGGCAGGCGCTGGTCTCAGCTAGGCAGGCCGGCCAGCACGGTCCGGGTGTCGGCCACCGCGCCGAGCACGCCACCCTTCATGGTGATCTGCCTCATCGCCTCGCGATGCACGGCGGGCGAGGTCGCCGCCGTCGCGTCGGAGACCGTGAGGCAGTCGTAGCCCCGGTCGAGAGCCTCGGCCACGACGGTCCGAACGCAGCAATCGCTCGTCACGCCACAGACGATCAGGTTGCGAATGCCCAGGGCGTCGAGCTTCGACCCGATCGCAGTGCTGCCGAAGGCCCCGTAGGACGGCTTGTCGAAGATCGCCTCGTCGGCGAGCGGTGCCACCTCGGGCATGATGGCCCAGCCGGGCTCACCCGTGACCAAGTGGCGACCGAGTGGGCCTGGATCGCCCACGATGGGGTGACGCCCGTCAGGTCCGCGCCAAAGCCGGTTCGGCTGGACGCACGATAGATCAGACGGGAAGCTCTCCCGCGTGTGGATCACCGGAAACCCAAGCGATCGGAAGCGTCGCAAGAGAGATGCGGCGCGCGGCAGCACAGCCTGGAGCTCACCGAACGGGAGTCCGAGGCAGTCCATGAAGCCGCCTGGTGCGCAGAAGTCTCCCTGCATGTCGATGGCCAATAGAGCCGTGCCGACCGGCGCGAGCTTGCCGTCGAGCGGGAACCGATAGGGCGCGCTCTCGATCACCGCCGTCCACCGCGCTCGGTCACAGGGTCCGCACCGGCTCGAACGCCGTCTCCTGCGTGACGACGTCCATCGGAGTGTCCGCGACCTCGCGTACAAGCCGGACCAGGGCCCGGGCGGCGCGCTCGACCTCCTCGCGGCCGCGGGCGGCATCGGCAGCGGCGGCGTTGCCGGCGACCCCGGCGGGATGCAGATCCTGAGCTTGCCAACCGTATCCAACGCCGTGCTCGGGGCTCAGCATGCCGCCCCGGCGCTCAATCTCCATCGAGCGCGGCTGGAAATCCTCGGCGAAATCCATGCGGACGAGGCCGGGATGGAGGTGCAGCATCACGCTGGTCTCGGACTCGCCACCATGGATGCCGTGCCGGCGCTCGGTCTCGGAATACAGGTCGGACGTTTCGATGGTGCGGAACCAGGAGGCCCCAACCGCCAGCATGCCGAGTTCCACGCGCAGTTCCCGGCAGACGATCTCCATCACCTGCGGCTGGCCCCCGTGAGCGTTCCAGAAGACGATCCTGCGCACGCCGGCGCGCCAGACGCTTTTGGCGACTTCGAACCACAGACGAGCGAGCAGGTCATAGGGGAGGCTCAAGGTGCCCGGGAAAGCCAAGTGCTCGTTGGACTTGCCGATCGGTAACGCCGGCAGGACGAGGGCCGGCAGATCCCCGGGCATCAGCTCGACGGCCCGGGCCACGATTCCGGCGTTGATGGCGGCGTCCACCCGCACGGGCAGGTGTGGCCCGTGCTGCTCGACCGCGCCGACCGACAGAACGGCGACGATCCGGCCCATGTCGAGCTCAGAGAACTCACGGGTCGACAGATCCCACCACCAGCGCGAGGTCGGGTTCATGCTGCCGCTCCCGACGGGAGGCCCAGGCCTCGGAAGCTCCCTTCGGCGGCGACGATCCGCCCGCGCTTCAGGACCATGCGGGCGCGTGGCCGGTCGAGCACCGCCTCGGCGATGGTGGCACTCGGCAAAACGACGAGATCCGCGGCGTCGCCGACAGCCAAGCCATAGTGCGGCCGAGACAAGATCTTGGCCGGCAGCATCGTCGCCATGGCGAAGGCATGGGCGAGGTCATCGTCGGTAAAGAAGCCTTGCCGATACCCGATGACCGCCGCGCGGTCGAGCATGTCGCCGTCGCCATAGGGCCACCAGGCGTCCCGTATGTTGTCGGAGCCCCCGAAAACCGTCACCCCCGCATCCCTCAGGCGAAGCACGGGGGGCATCGGTCCGGTGCCAGGTGCGTTGGTCATGATCGACACGCCCGCCCTGGCGAGCGCCGCGGCGGTGCGGCCGAAGTCGGCATCGTCGATCGCACCGAGCGTATAGGCGTGGCTCACCGTGACGCGGCCTTGGAGGCCTGCCGCCACGGTGCGTGCCGCGATGTCGCGCAACTCGAAGGCCCCGAGCGGGCCCGGGTCGTGAAGGTGGATGTCTATGCCGGTGCCGTGCCGGCCCGCGACAGAGAAGACGGCGTCGAGGTGGCCGCCCACGTCGGCGTCGATGCCGGCGGGATCCAGGCCGCCCACGAGGTCGGCGCCCGCCGCCATGGCGGCTCCGAGAAGGTCCGCCGTGCCGGGATCGCGCAGGATGCCACTCTGCGGGAACGCCACGATCTGAATGTCGATGACTTCATGGTAGTGCTCCCTCAAGCGCAGCACGGACTCGAGCCCCGACAGACCGACCTCCGTGTCGATATCCACATGGGTGCGCAGAGCGCCCGTGCCGAAGGCGACCACCTGTTCGATCAACCGACCGCCGCGCTGTTCGATCGACAGGGGCAGCGTCTTGCGTAGGTCCCTCTCGTTGCGGATGCGATCGGCCACGGTGGCGCCGGGCCGGTGCGGG
>JAYVMK010000368.1:0-8230 GCA_043758995.1 Lichenibacterium sp.
TCAGCGCCGATTCCTTCAGGGCGAGCTGCCACACGTTGCCGAGGCCCGGAAGAGCGACGGCGAGGATCTGCGGGGCCAGGATGCGGCGGAAACGCAGGCTGGCGTCCATGCCGAGCGCTCTCGCAGCCTCCAACTGGCCGCGCGGCACGGCCAGCGCGGCTCCGCGATAGACCTCCGCCTGGTAGGCGGCCGACGTCAGGCCGCAGGCCAGAGACCCGGCGAGGAAGGACGGTAACCCGAGAAAACCCTGCCAGCCCAGCGCCGCCCCGAGTTTCGTCACGATCGCGCTGCCGCCGAAATAGACGAGATAGATGACGAGCAGTTCCGGCACGCCGCGCAGTACCGTGGTGTAGGCGTCCCCGGCGGCGCGCAGGCTACGGCTGCCCGACAGCTTGGCGCTGGCCACACCCGCGCCCAGGGCGGCGCCGATCAGCATGGAGGCGACCGTGACGGCAAGCGTCATCAGCGTCGCATGCAGCATGGCGGCGCCCCAGCCCGTCGGGCCGAAACCGAAGAGCGACAGGTCGATCACGGCCGCGCGCGCCAGGGACTCCGGGTCCTCAGTTCGGCGGCATCATGTCAAGCTTGAACCACTTGTCCTGCAGCTTCTTCAGCGAGCCGTCGGCGATCTCCGCCCCGATCGCCTTGTCGAACAGCGCCTTGAGCTCGGGCTCGTTCTTGCGCAGGCCGACGCCGGTTCCCTGGCCGAGGTCTGTGCCGCCGCGGAACTCGGCTCCGGCGATGGCGAGATCCTTGGCGTCGGGCTTGGCCAGGGTGGAGAGCTGGACCGATTCTTCGGCGAACGAGGCGTCGAGGCGCCCGGCCATGAGATCGAGGTCGTTCTGTTCGGCCGTCTTGTATTCCTGCACGGTGGCGACGTCGTCGAAGTGATGGTGCACGAAGTTGGCCTGGATCGTGGCCACCTGCACACCGATCGATTTGCCCTTCAGCAGGGTGCGCATGCCGTCGATGATCGGCTTGGCCTTGGCTTCGTCGGCCGGAAGACTAATGCTTTCGCCCGTGCCGGGCAGCTTGGCCAAGTCACTCCCTTTTGACACCAGGAAGCCCGACGGGCCCGCCGCGTAGGACCGGGAGAAGTCGATCACCTGCAGGCGTTTCTCGGTGATGCTCATGCCCGCCATGATGGCGTCGAACTTGCCCGCATTCAGCGCCGGGATCATGCCATCCCAGTCGTTCTGCACGATGGTGCACTCGACCTTCATCTTGCTGCACAGATCGTGGGCAAGATCGACCTCGAAGCCTGCCAGCTTGCCGTCCGGCTGCACGAAATTCCAGGGCTCGTAGGCGCCTTCCGTGGCGATCGTCACCTTGGTCCAGTCCTTGGCGGCCGCGGACCCGGCCGACAGGGCGAGGCCCAAAGCGGTCGCTGTGAACAGGGCGAAACGATACATTCCAACCTCCCGAGGCGGCCGCGAGCTTCGCTCCGGCCTTGCCGCATGATGACGACTTCGGCAGGCGTAAGCAATTGTCGGACCGTAAGTGATCGGGGATGACGACCTCGTATCCCGCTCCCGCCCGCCCAAGGCTTCGGCCGAGTGCAGCCGATGAAGATAGTGGTTGCAGCGCGTTCGGCCCTGTGGATGGCTGGCATCTCCTTAAGGAGCTGATTTCATGCCGATCGATCACTGGCTCGCCTTCGTGGCGGCCTCCGCCGTCCTGCTTGCCATACCGGGTCCCACGGTACTGCTCGTCATCTCCTATGCGCTCGGCCACGGCCGCCGTCCGGCGGCCGCCATCGTGGCGGGCGTGGCTCTCGGTGACATGACGTCCATGACGGCCTCTATGCTCGGCCTCGGAGCCTTGCTGGCGGCGTCGTCTCTCGTCTTCACCGCCCTGCGCTGGATCGGAGGCGCTTACCTCGTCTATCTCGGGGTTAAGCTGTGGCGCGCGCCCGTTACGGAGGCGGCCGATGCGGAGGCTCCTCCCGCCAGCTTGGGGCGGATCTTCGCCCATGCCTACGCGGTGACGGCCCTCAACCCCAAGGGTATCGTTTTCTTTGTCGCCTTCGTACCGCAGTTCCTGTCCGCCTCGTCGCCCTTCCTGACGCAGGTGGTCGTCCTGGAAGCGACGTTCGTGACGATGGCGATCATTAACTCAGCCCTTTACGCGGTGCTGGCATCAGCGGCCCGACAGCGACTGCGACAGGCCCGCGTGCGGCGTGCCGTCAATCGGACAGGCGGCACCCTGCTGATCGGCGCCGGCGCGGTCGCAGCCGGGTGGCGGACAGCCTCCGCCTGAAGGCTCTGCGCGGCTTCCAACGACGTTGTCGCACTATCCCAGCGACCTCACTCGCCGGCGGGCAGGGCCCTCAGGGTGGCGCGCCGACGAAACGGCCAACGAACCCGCTGAAGCCGCGCCATGCCGAGATAGATGATCGGCGTCGTGTAGAGCGTCAGGGCCTGGCTGAGGATCAGCCCTCCCATGATGGTGACGCCGAGCGGCCGGCGCAGCTCCGCGCCCACGCCCTCGCCGAAGGCGATCGGCATGGCGCCGAACAGCGCCGCCAGCGTGGTCATGAGGATCGGCCGGAACCGCTCCAGACAGGCCGCGTAGATGGCGTCGCGTGGGCTCATTCCCTGGTCCCGTTCGGCATGGATGGCGAAGTCGACCAGCATGATGCCGTTCTTCTTCACGATGCCGATCAGCAAAATGATGCCGATGAAGGCGATCACGGTCAGTTCCATGCCGACGAGCCGCAGCGCCAGGAGGGCGCCGAGGCCGGCTGAGGGCAGGGTGGACAGGATCGTGAGAGGGTGAGTCAGGCTCTCGTAGAGCACGCCCAGGATGATGTAGATCGAGCCCAGCGCCGCCAGCAGCAGCAGTCCCTGGCCCCCGGCACCCTGCTGGAAGACGAGCGCATCGCCGGCGAATTCCGCGTGAAGCCCGTCGGGCAGATGCATCTCGGCCACGGCTTGGCGGATCGCGTCGCTGGTCGTGTCGAGGCTCGCGCCATCCACGAGGTTGTAGCTCAGCGTCACCGAGGGGAAGGCACCCTGGTGATTCACCACGAGCGCGGCGTTGCGGCGCTTGATCGTCGTAAAGGCCGAGAGCGGAACTTGCGTGCCGTTCGACCCCGGCACGTAGATGCGGCTGAGGTCGGAGGGGTCGCGCTGGTCCTTCTGCGCCACCTCCAGCACCACGCGATACTGGTTGCGCTGCGTGTAGATGGTGGAAATCTGCCGTTCGCCGAAGGCGTCGCTGAGCGCGTCGTCGATCGACTGGATCGCGACGCCGAGCCGCGAGGCCGTCGGACGGTCGATCACCACCTCGGCCTCGAGCCCGCCCTGCTCGCGGTCGGTCGACATGTCGATGACACCGGGCACGGTCTTTAGCCGGTCGAGCACGCGCGGCTGCCACGTCTGCAACTCGTCGAGATCGGCATCCCAGAGCGAGAATTGATAGGCACCCTTGCTGGAGCGCCCCCCGGCGCGCAGGTCCTGGATGGGGATCATGAACAGCTTGATGCCGGGCGTATGGCTGAGCTTGTTGCGCAAGCGGTCGATGACCTTGGCGGCGGTCGGGCGCTGGCCCTCGGTCTTGAGGCTGATGAACAGCGAGCCGGAATTCACGCCGCCTCCACCACCGCCGATGAACGATCCCACGCCGTCCACGGCGGGATCCTGCAGGATGACATCGGACAGGCCTTGCTGAAGCGCCGACATGGCGGGGAACGAGATGTCGGCGGCGGCCTCGGTCGACCCCATGATCAGGCCCGTATCGTCCTCGGGCACGAAGCCTTTCGGCGCCGTCTTGAAGAGCTCCACCGTGAGGCCGATGGTGAGTACCATGACGAGGACCATGATCCAGGGGTGGCGCAGGGCGACCCGCAACGTCCGGGCATAACCACCGACGAGCCGCGCCAGGCCGCCCTCGACAAGGCGATCGAAGAGGCTGGGCGTTCGATGGTCGTGCGCCTTCATGAACTTCGCGCAGAGCATCGGCGTGAGGGTCAGCGACACCAGCGTCGACACCACCACGGCAAAGGTGAGCGTCACGGAGAATTCGCGGAAGAAGGCCCCGATGATGCCACCCATGAAGATGAGGGGCACGAAGGCGGCCACGAGCGACAGGCTGATCGAAACGACCGTGAAGCCGATCTGCTTGGAGCCCAGCAGCGCGGCGGCGACAGGCTTCATGCCGCGCTCGATGTTGCGCGACACGTTCTCGATCATCACGATGGCGTCGTCGACCACGAAGCCTACTGAAATCGTGATGGCCATCAGGCTGAGATTGTCGAGGCTGTAGCCCGCCACCCACATGCAGGCGACCGTGCCGGCCAGCGACAGCGGCACCGCCACACCGGCCGCCAGCGTGGGCGTGGCGCGGCGCAGGAAAGCGAAGACGACGCCCATCACCAGGGCGACCGTGATCAGCAGCGTGACTTGAATATCGTTCACGGCGGCACGGATCGTCACGGTGCGGTCGGTGAAGATCGAAACGTCGACGCCAGCCGGGACCCAGTTCTTCAGCTCCGGCAGCAGCGCCTTCACGCGGTCCACAGTGTCGATGACGTTGGCCTTGGGCTGCTTGGTGACGATCAGCAGCACCGACGGGCGCTTGTTGTACCAGCCGGCGGCGCGGCGGCTTTTGTTGCCGCGTTCGACCGTCGCGACGTCACCGAGCTTCACCACGGTGCCGTTGCGGCTTCTGACCACGATGGAGGCGAAGTCCTCCGGCGTCGACAGCCGGTCGGAGGTCGCGAGCGTCTCGGTAAGGTCCGGCCCGTCGAAAGAGCCGATGGCCTGGCCGACATTGGCGTTGCCGATGGCGGTGCGGATCGTATCGACCGACAATCCCATGGCGGCCAGCCGCTGGGGATCGATGCGGACCCGGATGGCAGGTTGGGCGCCGCCGTTGACGGTGACCTCGGCCACCCCGTCCACCTGGCTGATCTTCTGGGCAATGACGGTGTCGGCGGCATCGTAGAGCGCCGTTACCGGCAACGTGTCGGAGGTCAGGGCCAGGATGATGACCGGAAAGGAGGCGGAATTGGCCTTGCGGTAATTGGGCAGCGTCGGCAGGTCGCCCGGAAGGTCGGTGGCGGCGGCATTCAGTGCCGCCTGAACGTCGCGCGCGGCGTCGTCGACGTTGCGACTGAGGTCGAACTGGAGCTGAATCGAGGAAGAGCCCAGCGTCGAGTTCGAAGTGAGCTCGTTGACGCCGGCGATTTCGCCGAGCCGACGCTCGAGCGGGGCCGCGACGGTCGCCGCCATGATGGCCGGGTCGGCGCCGGGACGGGAGGCGTTCACCCGAATCGCGGGAAAGTCCACGGCGGGCAGGCTCGCCACCGGGAGCTGGAAGTAGGCCACGGCGCCGATGATGAAGAGCCCTATGGACAGCAGCGTGGTGCCGATGGGGCGTCGGATGAAGGGCGCGGAGACGTTCACGGCGCTACTCCGCCGCCCGGCGGATTTCGAGAGCGGCCTCGGCCTCGACGTCGGGGATCGGTGCCGTACCGAGGCCGAAGCGGCGCCCGAGCGCTTCCATTTGCAGGTAGATGACCGGGGTCGTGTAGAGCGTCAGCATCTGACTGAGCAGCAGGCCACCGATGATGGTGATGCCGAGCGGCACGCGCAGTTCGGCACCCGATCCATGCGCCAGGGCCAGCGGAATGGCGCCGAACAGCGCCGCCAGCGTGGTCATCATGATGGGGCGGAACCGAAGCCGGCAGGCCTGTTCGATGGCGTCGAAGGGCGACAGGCCCTCGTCGCGCTCCGCCGCCGTGGCGAAGTCGATCATCATGATCGCGTTCTTTTTGACGATGCCCATCAGCAGGATGATGCCGATCAACGCCACGATAGAAAGCTCCTGGCCCGTGGCCAGAAGCGCCAGAAGCGCGCCGACGCCGGCCGAGGGCAGGGTCGACAGGATGGTCAGCGGGTGGATGAAGCTTTCGTAGAGGATGCCGAGCACGAGATAGATCGCCACCACGGCCGCCAGCACCAGCCAGGGCTCGCCGGCCAACGAATGCTGAAATTCGGCGGCATCGGCCCCGAAGGCGCCGACGATGGAGGACGGCATGTCGATGTCGCGTTCGGCCGCCGCGATCCCGTCGACCGCCTGACCGAGCGACGCGCCTTTCGCGAGATCGAACGAAATGGCGGCAGCGGGAAACTGTTCCTGATGCGCGACGGCGAGCGGCGCCGTCGTCCGCTTCAACGTCGCGAAGGAGACGAGAGGCACCTGAGCGCTCGGCGCCGAGGCGGTCGTCGTGGCGGCCGTGGTCACGCCGCCGGTGGACACCTGCGCCGTCGTGGTGCCGCTGGTCACGCCGACATAAAGCTTGTCGAGGATGCGCGGATCGTCGGCCGAGCCGGGCGCCGCCTCCAGGATCACCCGATACTGGTTCGATTGGCCGTAGATGGTCGAGATCTGCCGCTGACCGAAGGCGTCGTTCAGCGTGTCGTCGATCATCTGCGCCGTGATGCCGAGGCGGCCGGCCTTCTCGCGATCGATGTCGACGAAGGTCCTGAGGCCACCGTCCTGAACTTCCGCTGCGACATGGGCGAAGAGCGGATCGTGTTTCAGGCGGTCGACGAGCTTGTTCGACCACTCGCTGATGCCGGCCCCGTCGGGCCCCGTCAGCGTATATTGGTACTGGGAGCGGCTCGCCGTGGTGGCGATCTGGATATCCTGGACCGGTTTGACGAAGGCCGTGATGCCCGGGATGCGGGACAGTTTCGCCCGGACGCGCTCGGCGATCGCCTGAGCATCCTCTCTGCGACCATCGGAGGGTTTCAGCGTCAGCTGCAGGTGGGCGACGTTGGAGGTGGGATTGAGCGTACCGACGCCGATCACCGCCACTACGCCCGTCACCGAGGCAACGCCTTGCAGTTCCGCCGTGGCCGAGGCCTGAAGACGGCTCATTTCGGCGAAGGAGGCCGTCGGCGACGCTTCCAGCACCACGTCGATCAGCCCCGTGTCCTGTGCGGGCAGGAAGCCCTTGGGGATGATGACATAGAGGTAGACCGTGAGGCCCAGCGTCAGCAGCGAGACGAGCGTCATCAACCCTTGCCGCCGCAGCGCCCAGCCCAGCGTCCTCTCGTAGCCGGCCGCCATCCAGGCGATCGGCGCTTCGGCGGCGCGCATCAGCCAGGGCTCGCGTTGCCCGTGTTTCGGCGCCCGCAAGAGCCGGCCGCACATCATCGGGGTCAGGGTCAGCGAAATGATCGCCGAGACCACGACCGCGAAGGTGAGGGTCAGGGCGAATTCGCGGAACATGCGTCCCACGATGCCTGTCATGAACAGAAGCGGGATGAACACCGCGATCAGTGAGACGGTCAGCGACACGACCGTGAAGCCGATCTCGCGTGCGCCCTTCAGGGCGGCCTCGAGAGGCGACATGCCGTCCTCGATCTGCCGGACGACGTTCTCGATCATCACGATGGCGTCGTCGACGACGAATCCCGTGCCGATGGTGAGTGCCATCAGCGAGAGGTTATCGAGGCTGAAGCCCGCCGCCCACATGACGGCGAATGTGGCGATGATGGATAGCGGCAGGGCCACGCCGGCGATGATCGTGGCGCGCACCGTGCGCAGGAACAGCAGCACCACCAGCACCACGAGGCCGGCGCTGAGCACCAGCGTGAACTCGACGTCGCGGATCGAGGCGCGGATCGTCTCGGTCGAATCGTGCACGACCTTCAGCGTCGCGCCGGCGCTGAGCGACTTCTGCAACTGCGGCAGCTCCCGCAGCACGCGATCGACGGTGTCGACCACGTTGGCGCCGGGCTGGCGCTGAACGTCGATGATGACGGCAGGCTGGCCCGCGTACCACCCACCGACGCGGCTGTTCTCGAGCCCGTCGACGACGGTCGCGACGTCGCGCAACAGCACGGGTGCCGCGTTGCGATACGCTATGACGACGCTTTCATAGCTCTTGGCAGCGTCGATCTGGTCGTTGGCGGCGATCGTGTAGGCCTGGTTGGTGCCGTCGAGCGACCCCTTCGAGCCCGCCACATTGGCGGCCACGATGGCGGCGCGGAGATCCTCCAGCGAGATCGAATAGGCGGCCAGGCGCTGCAGGTCGGCCTGGATGCGCACCGCCGGGCGGATGTTGCCTTCGACCGAGACGTGGCCCACGCCCGAGACCTGGGACAGTTTCGGCGCCAGCAGCGTATCGGCCACGTCGCTCAGTTCGCGCAACGGCACGCTGCTCGAACTGAGGGCCAGCGTCAGGACCGGCGTGTCGGCCGGGTTCACCTTGGAA
>JAYVMK010000369.1:0-5419 GCA_043758995.1 Lichenibacterium sp.
ATTCGGACTGTCTTGTTTACGGATGGAGATTCCTGTTCGTAGAGGCGGATCGTGGGCTCCTCACCAAACACACACGGCAGCGAATCACGGCTGCGTTCCTATATCGAGGCTCTGACGGGTGCTCTCGGGCATGCTGACCGGGCCACGCCGTTCCGGTCCTACTGCACGGGCCTTCTGCTTCCCGGTAACCGCAAGAGCGTTGAGCCGATGGCGGCCCGAATCGAGCCGGGGCGTGTCCAGGCGGCGCATCAGTCGCTGCATCACTTCGTGGCCAAGGCCGACTGGTCCGACGACGCCCTGCTCGGTGCCGTGCGCGGCCATGTGCTGCCGATCATCGAACAGCGTGGTCGCATCCGTGGCTGGATAATCGACGACACCGGCATGCCAAAGAAAGGCATCCACTCGGTCGGCGTCGCCCGGCAGTATTGTGGCCAGTTGGGCAAGCAGGACAGTTGCCAGGTAGCCGTCACGCTGTCGCTGGCAGCCGACCACGCCAGCCTGCCTATCGCCCACCGCCTGTATCTACCCCAGGCATGGGCGGACGACCCGGTGCTGCGAGCCCGGACGGGCATACCGGACGACGTCGTCTTCCAGACCAAGCCGCAGATCGCGCTGGCGCAAATCAGCGCTGCCATGGCCGCCGGCGTCCCACCGGCCACGGTGCTGGCCGATGCCGGATACGGGATAGACACCGCGTTCCGCGACGGCGTCACCGAACTCGGCCTGGCCTACGTTGTCGGCATCCAGTCCCACACCAGCCTGTGGCCGCCGGGTACCGAGCCGTTGCCACCGAAACCTTGGAGCGGGCGCGGCCGGCCCACCTCATTGGTCCGGCGCGATGCCGAGCACGCCCCATGCCGGCCAAGGCGTTGGCTGCAAACCTGCCCAAGCGGGCCTGGCGCCGCCTGACCTGGCGCGAGGGCAGCAACGCCACCCTGGCGGGACGCTTCGCGGCTGTCCGGGTCCGGCCTGCCCACCGCGACTACAACCGTACGACGCCGCGGCCGGAGGAGTGGCTGCTGATCGAGTGGCCCAAAGGCGAGCCGGAGCCCACGAAGTATTGGCTGTCCACCTTGCCGCAGGCGACAACCCGGCGTGCCCTGGTCGACCAGGCCAAGCTGCGCTGGCGCATCGAGCGCGACTACCAGGATATCAAGCAAGAACTCGGGCTTGGTCACTATGAAGGCCGTGGATGGCGTGGCTTCCACCATCACGCGACGCTCTGCATCGCAGCTTACGGATTCCTGATCACCAAGCGGGCGGCTTTTACCCCCTCTGACGGGTTCTGGCCGCCATCCCTCCAAACACCTGCCATACCCCAAGGTTACAAACCCCGCGGCGCTCCCAATTCGACCTGAGCGTCACGTCGACTTCTCGATGACAACTCTCCGCATCGCAATCGCTCGCGCGCTTGCCAGGACACTGCCGCGATGCCCGTGCTGCCAACAAAAAATAACCAGTTGAAGACTTATGACATAGTGAAGGCTAAGGTTCAGACCTCGCCACCTGACTGTAGGGCTATGGCGTACTCGTAGTGATCATCGCTATCGGTCGTGGCCCGCCACGCATAACCGGTCCTCCCGCGGCAACGGGATCGTCACGCGGGTTCCCGAACGATGCAGCGGAAGCCGATATGGCAGGTTGAGGTGTCGGACGGTTCGGCTTGCCGCGCTGCGGGCCGGTAGCGCAGGCAGTAATTCGGCGCGCAAAGATGCGAACCGCCTTTCACCACCTGGCGGGCGAGACGTGGGTCGGGGTTGCTCGGGACACAGCAGGATTTGTGTTCCGCGTGGGGCGCCGCCGGGCTCGCGGTCCACTCCCATACATTGCCGATCATGTCGTGCAGGCCGTAGCCGTTCGCCGGAAAGGCGCCGACCGGGGAGGTGCCCTCGAACCCATCCTCCGCCACGTTCTCCCACGGGAACCGGCCCTGCCAGGTGTTCGCCATTAACCGGCCGTCTGGCATGGCGTCGTCCCCCCACGCATAGGCCGCGCCATCTAGCCCGCCGCGCGCGGCGAACTCCCACTCGGCTTCGCTGGGCAGCACCTTGCCGGCCCATGCGGCATAGGCCGAGACGTCCGCGGCGCTGACGTGGACGACCGGGTGATCGTCCCGGCCCGCCAGCGTGCTGCCGGGCCCCTCCGGATGCTGCCAGTCGGCGCCTGGCACATAGGCCCACCAGGCCCGGTAGTCCCGCAGGTCGACCGGCCCTGGCGGCTGCTGGAACACCAGCGAGCCGGGCACCAGCAGAGCGGGGTTGGCGTCCCGATACAGGCCGGGATCGGGCGGCTGCTCGCAGCTGGTGACGTGGCCGGTGGCGCGCACGAACAGCGCGAACTGGCCATTCGTCACCGGGGTGCGGTCGATCCAGAAGCCCGCGACGGTCTGCCGGCGCGCCGGGCGCTCCTCACGGTAGAACCGGTCCGACCCCATCAGGAAGCTGCCGCCGGCCACCCACGCCATGGGTGGCCGGTCGCCCTGCCGGCAAGCCGGTCCGGCCGGCGCCGATCCGCCGCGGGCGCGCATGGCCGTTACTAGGCTGTCCGCTTCGGCACGAAGTCCAGCGGCGAGCCTGGCGGGATGACCTCCTCGGTCTTCACGCTGTCCTCGAACTCGCGCACGATGCGATGGGCATGCTGCATGACCCACCAGCGGACATAGCGCTGGTTGACCGCCTCGCGCTCCTTCGGGTCTTCCTGCAGATGGGTGATCCGGGCAAACCCCAGGGGCAGCTCCGGGTCGTGGAAATGCTGCTGGCGCTTGAAGTTGATCTTGAAGTCCTTCCACTTCACGGCATGCAGCTCGTCCTTCAGCCAGACGATGCACGACTCGCGGTTGGAGGTTTCCTGCGCGCCCAGGAAGAACGGCGTTTGGTCCACGCCGTCGATCAGGCGGTCATCCGGCGCGTGGCACCCGGCGAAGGTCAGCAACGTGGTGAACATGTCGGTCACGTGCACCATCTCGTTGCTCTCGCTGCCCGGCTTGATGTGGCCGGGCCACCGGATCAGCAGCGGGGTGCGGATGCCGCCTTCGGCCGAACTGAAGTACGAGCCGTCGAAGAAGCCGCCGGTGCCGCGCCCGGCCAGATGGTCCTCCGCGCCGTTGTCGCCGCACATCACCACGATCGTGTTGTCGCGCACGCCGAGCGTGTCGAGCTTGTCGAGCAGCACGCCGAAGTCATGGTCGAGCATCAGCAGGCAATCGCCCCAGTCGCCATTGGTGCTCTTGCCCTTGAACTCGTCGCGCGGGCTCATCGGGAAATGCATCAGCGAGTGGTTGAAGTAGCAGTAGAACGGCTTTTCGTCGGCCACGGATTTTTCCATGAAGGCGAGTGCGCGCTTCTGATACTCGAGGTCGCAAGACTTCTTGGTCTCCATGGTGAGCTGTTCGTCCAGCAACGGCCAGGCGCCCTTGCCCTTGACGCCCTCGTGCATGTGCGAGAACCCGTCGCGCTCCGGCACGTAATGCGGGTCCTCGGGCCACATGCACTCGTCATAGGTCCGCAGCGGGCCATACCATTCGTCGAAGCCGTGATCGGTCGGGAAGCGTCCGTCCTCGGCGCCGATGTGCCACTTGCCGTAGATCGACGTCGCGTAGCCGGCCTCGGACAGGATGGCGGCGATCGTGCGCTCCCACCGGACGAGGCCGCCGCCATTGCCGCCCAGCGCGATGGTGTGGTTGCCGGACCGGATGGGGAAACGCCCGGTCATCAGTGCCGAGCGGGTCGGCGTGCATTGCGGCTCCACGACGTAGTGGGTGAGCTTGGCGCCCTCCTTGGCGAAACTGTCCATCCGCTTCGTGTCGGCGCCGCGGAGAATGCCGCCGCCGTAGCAGCCAAGCTCGCCCATGCCGAGATTATCGACATGGAAAAACAGGATGTTGGGTTTCTGCGAGGTCATGAAACTGCTCCATTACATAGTGGAAAACTATAACATCAGGACGTCATGATGTCACGAGTGGGATGTGCGGTATTTCAGAACCGGCACGCCGCCGGCGGCGCTACAGGATCGGCCCCACGCCGTCCGGCCCGACATCCATGCCGAAGCCGGACAGGCCGCCCGCCTTCAGTTCGGCGCCCATCGCCGCGATCGACTCTTCGCGGATGAGGCCCTTCAGCCGGCGGACCAGGCCCGTAAATTCGGCGGTCTCGATCATCGGGGGCGTGCGCGGCCGGGGCAGCGGCACGGCGATCTCCGCCTTGATCCGGCCGGGCCGGGCGGTCATCACGTAGATCCGGTCGGACAGGAAAATCGCCTCTTCGATGTCGTGGGTGACGAACAGGACCGATATGCGGAACTTCTGCCACATGTTGGTCAGGATTTCCTGCATGACGACGCGCGTCTGCGTGTCGAGCGCGCCGAACGGCTCGTCCATCAACAGCACCTGCGGGCTCGTGGCGATCGCCCGGACGATGCCGATGCGCTGCTTCATGCCGCCCGACAACTGGTCCGGGTAGAAGTTCTCGAAGGCCAGCAGCCCGGCGAGCCCGAGCAGCGTGCGCGCCATGTTCTCCCGCTTGTGGCGCCCCATGCCGCCCATGCGCAGCCCGAACTCGACGTTCTTGCGCACCGTCAGCCAGGGGAACAGCGAGTATTGCTGAAACACCACGCCGCGCTCCGGCCCCGGCCGGTCGATCGGCCGGCCGTCGAGCAAAGCCTGCCCACTCGATGCCGCCACGAACCCGGCGGCGACGCTGAGGATGGTGGACTTGCCGCAGCCCGACGGGCCGATCAGCGAGACGAACTCGCTCGGCTGGATGCTCAGCGTCACGCCCTGGACGGCCTGCACGGCGGCCGGGCCGGCACCGAAGGTGACGCCGAGGTCGATGATCTCGACGAGGCCCTTGCCGCCGGTCATTCCCGATTGCCGGGGGCGAAGGCGAGCCAGGGCATGGCGATGCGGCCGACCAGGCGGATGGCGCCGCTGCACAGCAGGCCGAGGACGCCGATGGTGATCATGCCCAGCACGATCGCCGGGTAGTTCACCAGGGAATACGCCTCCCAGGTGAAGTAGCCGACGCCGAACTGCCCGGATATCATCTCGGCGGCAATCAACGAGACCCAGGCGACGCCCATGCCCACGGCGAGCCCGGTGAACACCTGGGCCAGAACCCCCGGCAGGATGACATGCCAGAACAGCTGCAATTCGCTGGCGCCGAGGCATTGGCCGGCGCGTAGCAGCACGCCGTCCATCGAGCGCACGCCATGCACGGTGTTGAGCAGGATCGGGAAGAACGCGCCGATGAAGGTGATGAAGACGATGCTGACCTCGTTGGTCGGCCACAGCATGATCGCCATCGGCACCCAGGCGATCGCCGGGATCGGCCGCAGCACCTCGATCGCCGGCATGAGCAGGTCCCGCATTGGCCGGTAGCGGCCGATCAGCAGGCCGAGCGGCACGCCGACCGCGATGGCGATG
>JAYVMK010000370.1:0-3514 GCA_043758995.1 Lichenibacterium sp.
GCCTCCGCTGGAGGCCGATAGCTAGCAACTCGGGCCCTGTCGCGATATGATCGAACGAAACACGAACGAGCATCTGCATAGGAGAAGCAAGCGATGGAGTTCCAACCCGGTGATCTTGTTCGCCTGAAGTCCGGCGGCCCTGTTATGACCGTCGAGCAGGTGGGCAAACGAGCCATGATCGAGGACGACGCTGTCTGGTGCACTTGGTTCGAAAAAGTCGGCAACCGTCAGGTCGTCCAACGCGAGACGTTTCCTCCGGTCACCCTGGAGAAGACTGAGATGCCGGGCCTCGGCGTTGTGCGGCTGAGCCGGGCGTAGAAATTGATCCGCGCGGCGTTCATCGGTGTAGACAGGCATCAGGATCCTTTGATCAGGGATCTGAACGGTGCGGCCCGGGATGCCTCTGCGCTGTGGGCAGTGCTGTCGGATTCGATCGATGGTCTGGCCGCCTCCTTGATTACGGATGAGACGGCCAGTCTTCAGGCCGTCCTCGCAGCGCTGGACGACACCTTGGGTGCTGCTGATGAGGATGACGTCGTCCTTCTAAGCTTCGCAGGACACGGAACGCGAGACCACCGATTGGTGCTAGCCGACACTCGCGCCGATGATCTGCTTGGCACTACCTTGGATATGGCGCAGTTGGCCGAGCGTTTTCGAACGACCCGCGCCCGCGCCGTCCTGCTTCTCCTTGACTGCTGCTTCAGTGGTGGCGCTCCCGCCCGGGTGCTCGACCTCGGCTTGGTGCCACGGGACATCGGCGTGCCGCTGGCCGAAGTCGCAGGCCAAGGGCGTGTTCTGTTCGCCGCGTCGGCGCCCGACGAGGCCGCGCTAGAGGATCCCCAAACCCGTCACGGCCTATTCACGAAGGCGGTCCTGGATTGCCTCCTCGCGAGCGAAGAGCCGGTAAGCGTGATCGGCCTGGTCGATCATGTCGTTCGCCTTGTGCGGGCCGACGCAAACCGGTTCGGCTACGACCAGACGCCAGTCATGTTCGGTCATGTGGAAGGCGAGCTGACGCTCCCTGCTGGCCGTCGAGGCAAGAACTACTTCGCTCTCTTCCCGGAGCGTGGCTCCGCTAAGACGACAGGCGCCTTTGACGATCTCGCTGCATATGGCATCCCCGCCGAGGTGCTCGCAGCGTGGCGGGACCGTTTCCAGAACGGGCTGAACCCGCTTCAGGTCGCGGCGGTGAACGAGCACGGCGTGCTTGATGGGAACTCGCTGCTTGTGGTCGCCCCGACGAGCGCCGGCAAAACGTTCGTTGGCGAGATGGCCGCGCTCAAGGCCATCACTGAAGGGCGAAAGGCCGTCTTCCTGCTGCCTTACAAGGCGTTGGTGAACGAGAAGTACGAAGATTTCTCGGCGATCTACGGCGACCGCCTCAATCTCAGGATCGCCCGATGCAGTGGCGATTGGCAGGACCAGGTCGGCGATGTCCTGCGCGGCAAATACGACATCGCGTTCTTCACCTATGAAAAGTTCCTGAGTCTCTCGGTCACCTCACCGCATATCCTCAATCAGATCGGCCTGGTCGTGCTGGACGAGGCCCAGTTTATCACCGAGCCCGGACGAGGCATGGTGGTGGAACTTCTACTGACGAGCCTCGTCAGCGCCAAACTACGGGGAATCTCCCCACAGCTTCTCGCGCTCAGCGCCGTGATCGGTGACATCAATGGCTTCGATCACTGGCTCGACTGCGGTCTCTTGATGACCACCGAGCGACCCGTTCCGTTGACGGAAGGTGTCCTCGATCGGAGTGGGAGTTGGCGGTTCAAGGGCGCCGGAGATGAGGTGCACGTCGAGCAGATGCTCGACCGCTGGGCGATACAGCAGCGCGGCCGAAACCAATCCTCCCAAGATATGATCGTGCCGCTCGTGCGTCACCTAGTGGGCCACGGTGAGAAGGTTATCGTCTTCCGGAACGCCCGCGGCTCCTCGGGTGGCTGTGCGGAATATCTCGCTCGCGAACTCGGGCTTGCCCCGGCTCAAGCGGTGATCGATGCCCTACCTGAGGGCGACCTTTCGGCGATGTCGGAGCGGCTGCGATCATCCCTCGCTGGTGGCGTCGCCTTCCACAACGGCGATCTCAATCGAGATGAGCGTGTTGCGGTCGAACGCGGCTTCCGTGACCCCGACGGCGGCGTTCATGTCTTGGTCGCAACCAGCACGGTCGCCGCAGGCGTGAACACGCCGGCCTCCACGGTGATCATCGTTGAGACAGCCTTTCCGGGGCCAGGAGAAGGTCAGCCCTATACAGTCGCCCAATTCAAAAATATGGTCGGCCGAGCCGGTCGGCTTGGATACGAGACGGAAGGCAAGGCGATCTTACTTGCCGATACCGGCTTCGAGCGGGAGGCGCTGTTTCGCCGGTATGTGCAGGGTCGGCCTGAGCCGATCACCTCATCTTTCGATACCCGAGATCCTGGCACCTGGGTGGTCAGGCTTCTCGCGCAGGTGAAGGAAGTCCGGCGAGATGCCGTGATCGATTTGGTGGCCAACACCTACGGCGGATATCTGGCGACGTTGCGCGATTCGACTTGGCGGGACGGCATGATCGCGCGGCTCGCAGATCTACTCGACCGCATGGCTGCGGACGGGCTTGTCGAAGAGCGCGACGGCGCGTTGCGTTTGACCATGCTGGGTCGCGCCTGTGGGGAGTCGCCCCTGACGCTGGAGTCAGCTCTGCAGGCAGTCGAACTCTTGCGCCGTCTCGACCCTGCAACGACCACGCTTGAAGTGCTCCTCGTCCTTGTCGAGGCTCTGCCCGAACGCGACCAAGACTACACGCCTCAAGTCCGCCAAGGCGAAGCCGGCCGCCAGCAGGAAGCAGCGCAGCGGTTCGGTTGGGATGTCGCCCGCATGCTTCGGCATCGCGCATCCAGCGACCGCGACTTCTATGCCCGATGCAAACGGGCGCTCATCATCGCTGATTGGCTGGACGGGGTGGCTACGAGCGACATCGAAGCGCGCTATTCCAGCAACGCCTTCGTCCGCATCGGCCACGGCGACATACGTGGCTACGCCGACGGCAGCCGCTTTCTCTTAGACTCGGTGCTGAGGATCGCAGCGATCGTCTTGGAACGAGCAGAGCAGCCCGAGGATACAGCCGCACTCCTCAAGCGGCTCGACCTCGGCATTCCGGCCAGCGCCCTGGAGCTGACGACGCTCCCAATCACCTTGTCACGAGGGGAGCTACTGAGCCTCTGGCGTGCAGGCCTCCTCAACTCGGGACAGATCGCCGTAACGCCCAGGGACCAGCTTGAGCGCGTTTTTGGTAGAGGCGCCCGTAGGCTGCTCACCGCGCTCGGGGTGGAGCCGGTCGAAGTGGCCTGAGCTCCCAAAGGCGCATCCAATTGTGCAACAGGCTGCCGCACAATCGCTTGCCCTCAGGAGACCTCGTGCCGTCCCCCGCCTACCGTATGCGCCCGACGAAGGCCGCTGTTGAAGGTGGATGATCGGTTAGGCTGGGCTATGCTGCTTTTACTTCTGCTGTTGCGAAGCGGCTGGCTTTCCA